>CAZFLF010000658.1:0-4639 GCA_964519825.1 uncultured Pirellulaceae bacterium
ATCGCCACCAAAACTCAGATCGGTCGAACGGTAGACCCCGAAGCGGAAGGGGGGCATCACATCGCCGACGATGGTGTAATCCACAATGAGATTTTCGAAGCCGTCACTGTAACCCGCGTCCATTATCAGATCGGTTGCAAAGACGCGCCGACACTCCAAAACTTCGAACATCAAACTCAACGTAGACCGGGACGATTGGCGCGGAGGGGACGCCAAGACTTGCTTTCGTACCGACTCGAAATGCCGACGCCAAGTTCGATACAGCGATGGGAGCATGCCATGACCTTTCCAGAGTGTAATTCTCGTTGATAAGCCCAGGTCCAACGTAATTGGCCGGCAATCCGTGACCGAAAACTGTAAGAATTTCAGTCCTTGTTTCTCCGGCGACGAGCATAACCTCGGAGGCATGGAGGGTCAACAATTTCCGATCTCTCCCGCCAGTTAGAACGGGTGCGAAGCGTGACGGCTACGGACGCTTTTCGATCGGGATGAAGTCCCGTTCCTTATGCCCCATGTAGACCTGGCGCGGTCGGCTGATTTTCTTCGTGGGTGACTGGTGCATTTCGGCCCAATGGGCGATCCAGCCTGGCAGGCGTCCCATCGCGAACAAAACGGTGAACATCGGCTGCGGAATCCCAATCGCGCGATAGATCACACCCGAATAAAAGTCCACGTTCGGATACAGCTTCCGTTCGATGAAGTACGGATCGTTCAGGGCTACCTGTTCGAGTTCCTGAGCCACGTCGAAAATTGGATCGCGGCGTTTGATCTTCGACAGCAGCGTGTCGCATTTGTCTTTGATGATCTTGGCCCGCGGGTCGTAGTTCTTGTAGACGCGGTGCCCGAAACCCATTAGCCGGAAGTTGCTCTTCTTGTCTTTCGCCAGATTCACAAATTTTTTGACGTCGCCGCCGTCGCGAATGATCTGCTCGAGCATATCGACGCAGGCTTCATTCGCACCCCCGTGCAAAGGTCCCCACAAGGCGCACATACCGGCCGAAATGGAGGCGAATAGGTTGGCGTTCGACGAGCCAACCATGCGAACCGTGCTGGTACTGCAGTTCTGCTCGTGATCGCCGTGCACGATCAACAGCAGGTTCAGCGCGGCGACGAAATCCGGATCGATTTCGTAAGGCTCGCTGGGGACCGCGAACATCATCTGCAAGAAGTTCTCGCTGTACGACAAATCATTCTGCGGATAGATGAATGGCTGGCCAATCGACTTCTTGTAACTGTAAGCCGCGATCGTCGGCAGCTTGGCGAGCAAGCGATTAATCGAAACCTCCACTTGCCGCGGATCGTTCGGGTCGAGTGAGTCTTGATAGAATGTCGACAGTGCGCTGACCACCGACGATAAGATCGCCATCGGGTGCGCGTCGCGCGGGAACCCGTTGTAAAAGGATCGCATATCCTCGTGCAGCATCGTGTGCCTGCGGATCGCGGCGCGAAATTCAGACAACTCCCGTGCGTTCGGCAGTTCGCCATGAATCAACAAATGGCAGACCTCCAGGAAGTCACAGCGCTGGGCCAGTACTTCAATCGGATAACCGCGATAACGCAAAATCCCCTGGTCGCCATCGAGGTACGTGACAGAGCTGATCGTCGACCCGGTGTTCATGTACCCTTCATCGAGCGTGATCAATCCTGTCTCGCTGCGCAACTTGCCGATGTCCAGGCCGTGCTCGTTTTCGGAGCCGACGATGACGGGCAGATCGATCTCCTTGTCGCGATACTTCAGCTTGGCGAAGTCGGTCATCCAAATCTCCCTTGCTCAGCCTCGAAGCCCCGTCCTAAACGGAGTGCGGAGACGGCAGTGTAGCGATCGCGCCTCAATTCGGCAATTCGGTGCGACTTGTCCCACCGCATCGCGTGAAATACGATCAGGCTCAGTGTTCTCTTGCTGCTGACAGGTGTTCTGGGAATGACTTCATCCACAATCGCCGACTTAGCCCTCCGCCTGGTGGCCGTGCCAGTTGCCGATCCGAATTATGCCATTCGCTTTGTGGACGTGCTGCTCGATGCCGCTTGTGCTTCGCATGCCAGCGACATCCACGTGCAACCCACCCCCCGCGGCTTGGAGATTCGCTGGCGATTGGACGGCGTGTTACAGAGTCTCGGCGTTTTTCCGCGCGGCGAGTCCACGGACGTAGTGGCCAGGATGAAGGTACTCGCCGAGTTGCTCACCTACCGCACCGACGTACCACAGGAAGGCCGGCTGCGCGAGCGGCACGCCAATGTCGAGATTCGAGTCAGCACTTTTCCGACATTGCATGGCGAACGGGCCGTCATTCGTCTATTCGCGTCCCAAGGCCGGTTTCTGTACCTGGACGATCTGCAACTGCCGAACGACTTGGCTGCGGACCTGCGGCGGGCACTGGCAGAGACCTCCGGCGCGATTGTGATCAGCGGCCCGGCGGGAAGCGGTAAGACGACAACGGCCTATGCTTGCCTACGCGAAATCGTGCGACGCTCCGGCGGCGGCATGAGCATCGTCTCCTTGGAAGATCCGATCGAAGTCGCCGTGGACGGAGTCGCGCAATCGCAAGTCAACCCAGTCGCCGGCTTCGATCACGCGGCTGGCTTGCGTTCGCTGATGCGGCAAGACCCAGAGGTGATCCTAGTGGGCGAGATCCGCGATCGTGAAACGGCGGGAGCCGCGTTGCAGGCGGCTCTCACCGGCCACCTCGTACTGACGACATTCCACTCCGGTACCGCCGCCGGAGCGATCGGCAGGTTGCTCGATATGAACATCGAGCCGTTCCAGCTACGCAATGGAATCGCAGCCGTTCTCTGCCAACGATTGGTGCGGCGATTGTGCAAATGCTCCGAGCCAACGACCGACGAAAGCGAAAAACTGTTGTTGCCGGTGGCCCACGCTCGCCGCGCCGTCGGTTGCGAAAGCTGCCTGCATACCGGCTACGCCGGACGCTCGCTGCTGGCGGAGTTCTTGCCGGTCCAACATCCAGACGTCGCACGGGCGATTTTATCCGGCAGCGATATCCGTCAACTTTCCGCCGCGGCGCACGCCGCAGGTTTGATCGATATCCCACGGCGAGCAGCGGACGCAGTTGAATCCGGCCAGACTAGCCCGACTGAGATCCGGCGCGTGATGGGCTTCGGCGGCTTTTCGCCGAGCTAGGGATCAGGATCCCGTACGGAGTACGAGGTACGGAGTACGGGGTACGGGGTACGGGGTACGGGGTACGGGGTACGGGGTACGGGGTACGACGCACGGAATACCAAGTATCCAGATCCAAGCACTCAGTACTCAGTACTCAGTACTCAGTACTCAGTACTCCCGTACTCCGTACCGCATGCCCGGATTAGTGCGAGTGCTTCGTCTCGAACCCGAGCGCTTTGAGCCACTTCTCCCACTTCTCAACTTCCGCGTGTGTTGCGAACTCGGCCTTCTTCCATTTCGGGCACTCCACCGCCAGATCGAAATGGTCGTCATGTCCGTGGAGGCGGCATTCGACGCCGAGCGTTTTGAAACTCTTGTCGTACGATTTCGCCATTTTCTCGTCATGCAGATGCAATGTCTTGGCTTTGACTAGCCGGAATTCCAGCACCTCGAGCGATTTCGCTGCGAGAAGTCGAGTCGAGGCCAGGCTCAAACCACCAGCAGTGAAGGCAAACACAAAACTGCGACGACCAATTTCCATGACGAACTCCTTGGAATTTCCGCTCTAATCGTTCTTCTCAGAGTTTTCGGAGAATTGCGGCGTGAACTTGAGTCTAGTGGTACTGGCATGGAGGCGAATCCGCGCTTTCGATTCGCGGAGGCTCCCCGGATTGAGACTTGCCATTTATGATAGCTCTGAAACGGATCCTCGCCGTTTGTCTCCATTGCCCCCTTCTCGCCAGTGAATCGTCCGTCAAAGTCGACTCCGCTTTCGCAGACTTGCCCTCCAACTCCGCCCCCCCTACTTCCGCCCGCAACCTGAGACACTGCCGATGGCTGCCCCATCACTCCCCGCCGAGTTCGGCCCATGGAAGCTTGCCGGCGTTCTTGCTCTTGGGATTGCTTTAGCTGCCCGTCCCATGCCAGCCGCGCCACCAGATTTTGGGCGCACAATTCGGCCGATCCTGTCCGACAACTGTTTTCACTGCCACGGTCCGGACGAGAAGCGTCGCCAAGGTGATTTGCGATTGGACACTCGTGAAGGGGCGTTTCGAGTCCAAGACGGAAACGCCGTAATCGTGCCAGGCAAAAGTGGTGGCAGCGAACTTTATCGGAGGCTGGTTAGCGATGATCCGGACGAGCGCATGCCGCCTCCAGATTCGCAACGAAAGCTCACTCCGCAACAGATCGACCAGTTGAAGCTCTGGATCGATGCCGGAGCGGACTGGACCCAGCATTGGTCCTTTGAGACGCCGCGGAGAGCACCCCTTCCAGCCGCAGACTTATGGCAGGCTCGCGGCAAAAACCCGGTCGATGCGTGGGTCCTGGCTCGACTGGCCCGCGAGGCGGTCGCACCGTCGGCAGAGGCCGACCGGCGCACGCTCATTCGTCGCCTCACTTTGGACCTCACCGGTTTGCCGCCGACGCTCGAAGAAGTGGAGGCGTTTCTCGCCGATGAATTACCCGGCGCGTACGAACGGCTTGTCGACCGATTGCTCGCTTCACCGCGATTCGGCG
>CAZFLF010000659.1:0-4614 GCA_964519825.1 uncultured Pirellulaceae bacterium
GGTAGTGGAATTCGTTGGAGGTGGTGACAAGACGGCGGCGACCTTTGACGAGCAAGCTAATAAGATCACTGTGCAGATAGCTTCGGGGCAGGATACAGCAGCCGCGGTTTCTGCCGCGATGCGTGCGGATCCGTTAATCTCCAGCCTGGTCCGCGTCAGGCCGGCCTACGGTGACAGCGGTAACGGAATCGTGCATCCGTCCGATAGCGTGGAGCTGCCGGCGATTAGCTATCCCGTCCATACCTTTAGCATCCCCGCCCTGGCCGCGATCGGTCAGCATACAAACTGCTTTAATCACGAGTTGCTGTGGGGTTGGACCCTGCAACATTGGGCGTTCTTGCTGCTGTTCATTGGATTCATTGTGAAGGTTCCGTCCGTCCCGCTGCACACTTGGTTGCCGGACGCCCACGTCGAGGCTCCGACCCCGATTTCCATGATCCTTGCAGGTGTGCTGTTGAAGATGGGTGGCTACGGCATCATTCGTATTTGCTACCCGATCTGTCCGCTTGGTGGTTACGACTTTGCCTATGCCGTCTGTCTGATCGGAGTCGTCAGCATGGTGTACGGTGCGTTCGCGGCTCTGGCGCAAAAGGACTTCAAGCGGCTCGTAGCATACAGTTCGGTCAGCCACATGGGATATGTGGTTTTGGGCTTGGGTGTGTGGTCGGCACGGGATTTTGTTTACAACTCGGACTATTGGAATATGGGTGTCCAAGGCGCAATGTTCCAGATGATTGCACACGGTATTAGCTCTACCGGCATGTTCTTTATGGTGGGAGTCATTTACGACCGAGTGCATCACCGGAATCTGGACGAGTTTGGCGGCCTCTTCGGCCGGATGCCCGTCTACACGGCTTTGTCGATCGGAATCTTCTTCGCGGGATTAGGCTTGCCAGGATTGTGTGGCTTCCCCGGGGAAGTGTTCGTTGTTTTGTCGGTTTTCAAATACAGCATTACTTTGGCGGTTATTGCCGCGTCGGTAGTGATTCTTACTGCCGCCTATATTCTCTGGTCGATTCAACGTGTGTACTTGGGACCTGAGTACAGAGGCCCGCACGGCGATCATTTGACTCCAAGTACCGCTCGGGAGAACCTGATCGGCGGAGTCATTTTTGCCGGAGCAATTTTGTTCGGTGTACTGCCAGATCACTTGTTGTTGAGATATATGAGGCCGACAGTAACGCGGCAAGTGAATGAGCTGGCGGATTGGACCAAGCGGTTGGAGTTCAACGATCACCCTGGCCGACCCGGTACGGCGCATGTTGAAAAGGCTCGGACCTCACTCAGCACGCCGGCTAACTCGCTTACTTCCGCCGAGACACCCTAGATTGTTGGATCGAAAGATTGTTGGATCGAATCCCTTTTGATTAGCCCACCCATCGGATTGCCGTGAATCTCCACGAACTGGTCAGTCAACTTATTATCGATACCCGAGGATCGACGGGTGGCGGGTTATTCTCCTGGCCGCAGCCCGATTCGAGTCTGGGTGTATTCGGGCCCGAATTGACGTTGTGCGGGACCATTGTCCTGATGCTGTTTCTACGGATCTTTCGCTGGGGGCGCGGAATCGATTCGTTTGTGGTCGCGCTGTTGGGATCCGGATTCGCGTTATATCTGACAGCACCTTGGTTGCACTTGGGAATTGATCACACTGCGACTGCGGCTGCCGACCCCGGCTCCTCGTATCGGATGGAGATTTTTACGGGCATGCTGGTTTATGACCCGTTCACCGTATTCATGCGCGCCGTGCTTATTGGGTTCGCAGTCTTATTTACGATCTTCACGAAGTTGTCCGGAATTCCCGACAACGAAGATCGCGCCGACATTTACACTCTCGTCTTGGGGTCGACACTGGGGATGTGTTTGATGGCTTCGGCGAACCATCTGATGATGGTGTTCATGGCCTTTGAAATGGCAAGCGTGCCGTCGTATGCCTTGGCCGGTCTCCTCAAGGGCCGGCGGTTAGGCAGTGAAGCAGCTCTGAAGTATTCGATTTATGGGGCGGGCGCAGCGGGTGTGATGTTATATGGTATCAGCCTGATCACCGGCGTCTTGAATACCGCCCATCTCCCGACGATTGCGATCCGGCTGGCTGAGATGTTGCCGCAATTTCAGCAACATTCGTCCTCGGAATTAATGGTATTGGCTCTGGGCGGGCTGATGATCGGCGTGGGGTTGGCATTCAAACTATCGGCGGTACCGTTCCATTTCTGGTGTCCCGATGTGTTCGAGGGTGCTTGTGCTGAAGTGAATGCTTTCCTGAGTGTTGCTTCGAAGGCTGCGGCGCTGGCATTGTTGGTCCGCGTGGTGATTGGATTTGGCGCCATTCCAATGCAGGGAGTTCACCCTGGCGATCGGACAAGTGGCAGAAGTAATCCTACGGTAGTTGCCTCCACTTCGCATGACAGCGGACTATTCGCGGTTGGAGACCAGCCGGAGCTGAAACCCGCACTCGGCGAAGCTCATCAGCCGACGGCCGCTTTGATGAAAGTGCACGTGTCGGATTCGCCACTGGAAACACCTGCAGCAGTTCGCAATCTGGCCCCCGCGCGGGCGTTTATGGGAAAACTGATCGCCTTTTTGGCTATCATTACCTGCACGTTCGGCAATTTGGCAGCCTATGGTCAGACCAATATCAAGAGGCTTTTGGCATACTCTACGATTGCCCATGCCGGTTACATGATGATGTCGGTGCCGGCGTTACTCGTCATGATCCCGTATGAGCCGAGTCGAGCGCAGAGCGCGGTGAGTGCGGTGGCGATTTATATCGCCGTGTATTTGTTTATGAATCTGGGCGCGTTCGCGATTGTTGCATTCCTTCGCAATGCGATGCGGAGCGAGGAAATTGCCGACTACGCCGGCCTGATTCGCCGCTGCCCACTGACGGTGATTTGTCTGTCGTTGATTCTGTTCAGTCTTGTCGGCTTACCGCCGCTGGCCGGATTCATCGGCAAATTCGCGATCTTTTCCGCGCTGGTGGATGGTTACCGAATCAGTTCTGCGGCGGGCAGCCCGGCCACGCATCTACTCGTATTATTGATTGTCGGCGGACTGAACACGGCCGTTAGCCTGTTCTATTACCTTCGCATTGTGAAGCTCATGACGATGGAAGAGGAACCGGCCGATCGTCGTCCGTTCGTCTTCTCCGAAATATCACTGCAGTCGGTGTTCGTCTGCGTGGTCACGGCTCCTACGGTGCTGTTGATTCTGAATTGGGAAGTGCTCAACCGGTGGGCGACCGCCGCTGCCAGGTATCTGTTGGTCTAATAGGTACACCATGACTGCGGATTCGACAATTTCAACGCTCAACCGATTGCTGGCGATCCATAACCGATCCCTCGCACAATACTTGAGGTACGCTTCTCCGACCTGGCGCCGTGGCGATGAACGCGCGCGTGCCACTCTGCAAATGATCGCCGACGATCAACAAGCTATGGTTGAGCGGATTGGTGAGATGATCATCGAGAATGGCGGTACGGTGGACTATGGTTCTTTTCCACTTAGGTTCACCGGTTATCACGATCTTTCATTTGACTTCCTGCTGACCAAGCTTATTGAGGATCAGCGGCGCGCGATCACCGTCATTGAGCAGTCTATTCCTAAGCTGTCTCACAATCCGATGGCAAAGGCCCTGGCAGAAGAAGCATTGGGCGCGGCGAAGGGACATTTGGAGTCACTGCTTGAACTCCAGCAACCCATCTCCCTCAGCGCAGCGCATTGATATGTCTTCGCCGCGGCTTGCTGATACCCATTGTCATCTCGACGACGAACGATTTGAGACCCAACGTGATCAGGTGTTGGCACGCGCGAAAGCAGCAGGGGTCGGCGAGATTCTGACGGTAGCGGTGACCGCTGATTCGAGCCGTGCTGCGGTGGCGATTGCCGCGGCACATTCAGGCGTCTTTGCCGCCGTTGGCATTCAGCCCAATTACGTAGGCGAAGTTCAAGCGAAGGATTGGGACGACGTCGTCAAGTTGGCGGAAAGCTCCTCAGTCGTCGCGCTCGGAGAAACCGGCCTCGACCGCTATTGGGATCACGCCCCATTTACGCTGCAACAGGAGTACTTCGACCGGCATCTGCGGTTGTCTCAACAATTAGACCTGCCGTTCATTGTTCACATGCGGGACTGCGATGCGGACGTGTTAGCCATGCTGCGCGAAGCTCGCCAGCGCGGCCCGCTGCGTGGCGTCATGCATTCGTTCACTGGCGAGCTAGCCACTATGCAAGAATGCCTGGCGTTGGGTCTGCACATTAGCTTCGCCGGCATGGTCACCTACAAAAAGTCGGGCGCTTTGCGGAGCATCGCCCGAGAAGTGCCCGAGGACCGGATTCTCATCGAGACCGACGCGCCCTACTTGTCGCCCGAGCCAGTGCGTAACCAGCGACCCAACGAGCCAGCGCTCGTCGTTCATACCGCGAATTGCCTGGCGGAAGTCCGAGGCATTCCCGTGGAGCGATTCGCAGAATTGACCACCGATAACGCCCGCGACCTTTTCCGGTGGCCGAATCGCCAGCTTTAGGCGACCGATAGGACATATAGGACATATAGGACATATATACGGTTCTTCCGCCGGATCTGTGGGTATGAATTGAGTCTTGCGTAGTTCTCTGGGG
>CAZFLF010000660.1:0-4609 GCA_964519825.1 uncultured Pirellulaceae bacterium
CTGGTCGCGCATATCGCGGAAGTTGTGTTCGTGGGTGTCCCAATCGCCGACTTTCAGCGTCACGACCGAAACGCCGGCTTCGACCAGTCGTCGAGCCATGAGAAAACTTTGCCAGAACCGACCGTAGCGAGCTTTCGTTTCGGCGGTCTCCTTTCCGAGATCGAATGCCTCGCGCGCCTTCGGCGTCGTCATCGTCTCGAAGGCCTTTTGGGTAAACGCATCCAGGCCAGCAAACGTTCCGCTCCGATCAACGTCCTGTCGCAGCACATCGACCTGCTTCAGTAATTGTTTGCGGTCATCCAACCGACCGAGCGTCATGCCGCGCGCGAGCCGGAGATTCTCCAAGCCGTCTCCCTGTGGAACAAAGGCCCGATGCGCGGGACCAAGATACGTCGGACCCTCCGTTTCGGGTCGGTAGACGCTGACGTAAGGGGGCAATCCATCGGATCGCGGCTGCAGATAGCTCACAATCGAACCTACCGCGGGACGTTTTCCACGATCGGGGAGACCTGTCATGATGTAATGTGGCGTATGGTCGCCCAAGTCATTCGATTTGATGCCCCGCACGATTGCCAACTTGTCCATGATCTGAGCGTGCAGCGGCAGGTATTCGCAGATATCGATGCCCGGCACATTGGTCCGGATTGACTGGAATTCACCCCGGACTTCCGGAGGAGCTTTGGGCTTCATGTCGTAACTATCAATGTGCGACGGTCCACCACGCAGCCAGATCAGGATCACCGACTTGCCCTGCCCGACACCCGTACCCGCGGTGGCTTGAAGTCGCAGCACATCCGCCAAAGTGAGTCCGCCGAATGTCAAGGCCCCGACCCGCAACACGTCTCGTCGCGACAGCCCACCTCGGCATGTCCGATGAGGTCCCAGCAGCGTCAACATAGCCGAATCTCCTTGCGACAACCGGATTTCTACCAGGCATCTTAGCCATTCGGACCCCGGCCGCAATCTTTGTTTGACCGCAAGCCGCAGGCATACGCTTATTTGGTGATTTGGAGTGCGGTGGCTTGACGCCGCTTTCGTTAAAACGGTCGTCCAACTTTACGCGATCCAAAGCGGAGTCAAGCCACCGCACTCCAAAAGCAGCCTGCGGCTTGCGGTTAAACGAATGGCGCGGATGACTTGCTCAGTCTGGTTCCCTCAATGCTTCCGCGATGATCGCTGCCAGATCGAAGCGGCCAGCATCGATTGAATCCATCACTGAATCAATTTGCGTCTCTACCTCATATTGCCGCACGCGAGCGATTATTCTCTGAATCTCGTTGGAGCTGTGTCCCTTCCCACCCAAGAGCTCAGTGAGTTCTGTTTCCCAATCACTTTCTGCCATACGTATGTCCTCGAGTAATTTCGGACCCCAGCCGCACTCATCGTTTAACCGCCAGCCGCAGGCGTGCGCGCAATTCGCGGTATTGGTGTCGAGCGCACTCTGCGGAATCGCACGCCTGCGGCTTGCGGTTAAACGAAATGGAATCGCGCTGCAGTGCTATGTCAACATTGGTTCCGTTTCAAGCCGGCCACGACACGTTCAAGCCGCATCGATCGGGCTAACATCACTCGGCGCTATTGTCTCGCGCCCAGTGCGTAGAAGAAAATCAATTATTGAAATTCAGTTGCCATTTGCCACAATGTCTGTCCGTTTCCGCGATGACAAATTCCAATTTCGCGACACTTCCTCGATGCGCCGGAGCATATGCCGGAACAACTGACCTCATCGCTGCGAACCCAGGGACGTTGTCGTGATCTCGTTCATCATCCCGGCCCACAACGAGGAGGCGCTGATCGGCCGAACCTTGTCGGCGTTGCACGAATCGGCCCGGGCGTTGGGCGAGTCCTACGAGATCATCGTTGCGAACGACACCTCGACCGATCGCACCGGTGCCATCGCTCTGGAACACGGTGCCCGCGTGGTCGACGTCAACCACCGTCAGATTGCGGCAACGCGTAATGCCGGGGCGCGGGCGGCGATTGGAGAACTGTTCATTTTCGTGGACGCGGACACAGTGGTGACGATGCGGGTGCTGCGGGCAGCGGTGCATGTGTTGCGCGATGGCGCAGTGGGGGGCGGTTGCTCGGCGCACTTCGACGGTAGTGTGCCGCTCTACGCTAAAGTGCTGGACCGCTTGCTCCCGCCGGTGCTTCGTGCGCTTGGGTTGGCACCCGGGTGCTTCCTCTTCTGCACGCGACAGACGTATCTGGCCGCCGGAGGGTTCGACGAAGAAATGTACTGGGCGGAGGAAGTCGCCTTCGTGAAACGGCTGAAACGTCAGGGTCGGTTCGTCATATTACGCGAGTTCGTCATTACATCGGGGCGCAAGCTTCGGACGCACAGCGCGCTGGAACTTTTGCGCGTCGGTGTCCGGCTGGCGCTGAGAGGCCGGCAATCGCTCCGCAGACGCGACGGGTTGGAATACTGGTACGGTCCGCGAGAGTCGACGAAATGACCGAGCTGTGACGTGAAACTTCGTCGTGCCGCGATTTACACCATCTCGATATTCCTGTCCTTCATCTTTCTGTCGTCGCTCTTTCCTTGGAGGAGAAGTCGACAGGAAGATACAGGACAGGAAAATCAATTCGTGCCTGTGCCCCGCCCGGCTGACATCAGATGTGGCTGCTTACCAGTGTCTCATTGGAAGCCATCTGGCGCGACATCGTGTGATGGTGGAAGTGGATCGCGCATTTCACGACATAAGCGAATAGCACGCCAGGATCCCGGCGAGTTCGGACCAATCGCCAGAGGTGCTGTCGATACTGGGCTCGCAGTGCGGCGTCCGGCACATGATTCAATAGACGCAGCGCAATTCCTAGAAATCGCACCAGGCTAATTGCCTGGTTTCGCACCCCGCGCAGCGGATGTTGCCGCCAGTAACGAGCGCGAGCCTGGCCAAAGCGAAACCGATCTCGCAGGTACAACGCATCGAGGCGTTCAAAATACGCATCCGGAGCGTGGATGTCGTTCATGAGTTTCAAGTACCCGTCGCGCAATTGTCCGCGGCCGAGCTGGTGCGGGATGACATTGGTGCCCCAAGCGGTTTCGTCTTCCGGATCGAGCCGCCCTTCCCCTGCCAACCGCTCGTAGAGGGGCGTCTTGGGAAACGCGTTCAGCACGCTGACCATGGCATGCACGATGCGCGACTCCTGAATAAAGCGCCGTTGCGACTCGAACACGGTATCGTCATCGTGATCGAATCCGACAATCATTCCGCACCAAACCTCCAGCCCGGCATCCTGGATACGGCGCACCTTGTCCAGCAGGGAGCCGCCCGGCCGTACATTCTGGAATTTCTTCGTCTCTCGCAGCGATTCCTCGTTGGTGCTTTCAATGCCGACAAACACACTCGCGAAGTTCGCTTCCCCGAGTAGTTCCAGCAATTCAGGATCATCGGCGAGGTCGAGTGAAGCTTCGGTAAAAAACATCACGGGAAAGCCTTGACGCTGCTGCCAGGCGGCTAGTTCGCGGAGCAGTTCCTTGATCACCCGTTTGTTGCCGATCAAGTTATCGTCCACCACGAAGATCATTTCCAAGCCACGATCGCGCAGGGCTTCAATTTCCCGGATGACTTGCGCCGCCGACTTGAGCCTGGGCCGGCGACCGAAGGTGACGATGATGTCGCAGAACTCGCATTGGAACGGACAACCGCGCGAAAACTGAACGCTGCCAAACATGTAATGAGAAAGATTCAGCAGGTCGAGACGCGGCGGAGGCACTCGCGACATATCGGTCCTGTCGGTCTGCTCGTAACGCGGACGGTGGGCACCCTGAGACCACTCGTCAAGGAACAGTGGCCAAGTCTCCTCGGCCTCGCCCACAAAGACAACGTCCGCCAGATTGCCGAAATAGTCCTCGTCCACGCTCACCCACGGGCCGCCAACTACGGTGAAGACTCCGCGGCGTTTGAGTTCCGTCAGAATTTCGCGGGAGCGGAATCGTTGAACACTCATGCCCGTCAGGCCGACAATGTCGGCTCGCGCAAGGCGATCAAAGTCGATCGTCTCGACATTCTCATCGACCAGGGCAATCTGGTGCTCGCCGGGAGTCAGTGCCGCCAACAATGGAAGGCTGGCGACCGGCATGTTAGCCCGTTTGCCGAATAAACCGAGCGCGTGTTCGAAGCCCCAGTAGGACACTTCAAACCGGGGATTGACCAGGATGATCTCTGCCATAACTCTTGCCTGACGGCCTCCTGCAGTGAAGACGTCGTTGACTCACGGGCCGGAACCGGTGCCAGCTCGCAAAGCCCAGGACGCGGCTGGGCGCGCCCGGCAGTCTCCACGACGCACATCATGGCACAAGTGCGTTCGCGCCAGAACCATACATCTGTCCGTAGACTTCTTTTATGCAAGAACTCAGATCCCTCACCTTCGCGCTGGACTGATGAAAATGTGCTTTCAAATCGCGCAGTTGTGTACCGTCAGCCACTGGGTTTCTGTTGCGCCTCGATGGCCTCCGACGAACCCGGTTCACCGGGTTTTGCGGCGCCAGCGTTTTTTTCGGCCCGGCATTGATGCCGGGTTGGATTACAGATGAACAGAATTTCCAGTCCCGTTCACCAGCGATTTTCTGGACCCTATTGATTAGCCTTCGGTCCCGCTTTCG
>CAZFLF010000661.1:0-4601 GCA_964519825.1 uncultured Pirellulaceae bacterium
GGTCGACTCGGAGCAGATGCTGGCCGTTCTGCGGGCTTGGTTGCATCGCCAAGATTCTGCTGTAACGGCGCATAGCAAAGTCGTGGGTCACACGTAAGCAGACGGATGATGAAACCTTCGAGCAATCCTTATTCAATGCCGGACGCGTTGGAAAACCGGAAGGTTAATGTCCTTGTCGTGGACGATCATCCCGACAAGCTTCTTTCGCTGGAGGCGGTGTTATCGAACCTCGGCGAAAATATCGTCACGGCCCGATCGGGGCGCGAGGCATTGCGCCGGTTGCTCGAGCAGGATTTTGCAGTGATCCTGCTGGACGTGAACATGCCCGACATCGATGGGTTCGAAACGGCCGCGTTGATACGCCAGCACCGGCGCTGCGCCCACACTCCGATTATCTTCGTCACCGCCTTCAGCGACGCCATGCTCACGCAACAGGGATACTCGTTGGGCGCGGTGGACTACATTCTGTCGCCGGTCGTGCCCGATGTTTTGCGAACCAAAATCAGTGTGTTCGCCGATTTATTCCGCAAAACCGAGGAAATCAAGCGCCACGCGGAAGAGCGGATTGCCTTAGTTCAAGAGCAGGCGGCCCGGGCCAGCGCCGAAGAAGCCACACGGCGATCCAGCTTTCTCGCCGAGGCCACCGCGGTCATAACGCGATCACTGGATTGCGGCGCGACTGTTCGGGGAATCAACCAGGTCGTGATTCCGTTCCTGGCAGAAATGAGCGCCATCGTGCTCGTCGACGAACACCTCAGCATCACGCAAGTGGAGATGGCTTGGGTCGACGCGGGGGGCCAGCGGTTTACGGCGAATGAGTCGAATTTGAATGCCTTCCCGCCAAGTCTCATCGCCGCCATCGAGCAAGTGTTGGCCAGCGGCAGCTTCAGCTTTTTACCCGAGCTGCCGGTCGCTGCGGCGCCGCAGCAGTCGCGGTTGGCCGGCGACGAACGCGAGATTTGCCCGCTGGAGTTGCGCTCGGCAGTTGTGCTGCCGTTAGCCGCTCGCAACCGAACCATTGGAGCGCTCGTGCTGGGGGTTCATCAGCTGGGCCGTACATTCGGATCGTCTCAGTTGGCGCTGGCCGAGGATCTTGTCGGTCGCGCCGGCATTGCCATCGACAATTCCCGACTACACGAAAACGTGAAGGAGCACGATCGGCGCAAGGACGAGTTTCTCGCCATGCTCGGACATGAGCTGCGGAATCCGCTGGCTCCCATTCGCAATGCTGTCGAGATTCTGCGACTGACCGACCCTCCGAATTCTACTTCCGAACAAGCCCGTGACATGATTGATCGGCAAGTGGGACATATGGCCCGCTTGATTGACGACCTGCTCGATGTCTCACGCATCGCACGAGGCAAGATTCAGCTCCATAAAGATCGCTGCGATTTGGCCGCCATCGTCCGAGAGACAACCGAAGATTATCGCTCGGCCATGGCAGCTAGCGGGTTGAGTCTCGTAGTCGATGTTCCGCAGGAACCGCTCTGGGTACTGAGCGACGCCACGCGAATCAGCCAGATCGTGGGAAACTTGCTGCAAAACGCGCATAAGTTTACCGATACTGGCGGACAGATCTCTCTGCACCTCAAGGCGCAGGCTGGAGACAGGGAGGCGCTGCTGACCGTTCGCGACACGGGCATCGGAATGGAACCCGACACTTTAGCGGGAATCTTTGTCGCCTTCAGCCAGGCGGATCGTTCGCTCGACCGCAGCCGGGGTGGCTTGGGACTGGGACTTGCCTTGGTGAAGGGTTTGGTTGAGCTGCATGGCGGTACCGTCCAGGCGACGAGCCAGGGGCCGGGCCGGGGCTCGGAATTTGTCGTGCGCTTGCCGCTTGAGCCGGCGCCGGAGCAAAGAGTTACACAATCGCCACCTCCCCGGATCAATGCGGCGGCTTATCGTATCCTAATCATCGAGGACAATCGAGACGGTGCCGAGAGCATGCGGACGCTGCTCAGTTTGCTTGGGCATCAGACGACGGTCACCTATGCCGGGTCGTCCGGCTTGGAGGCAGCACGCCAAATGAAGCCGGATGTCGTGCTCTGTGATATCGGGCTGCCGGGTGGCATGGATGGCTATGCCGTGGCTCGGGCGCTGCGCGCCGATCCGGCCCTCAGTGGCCTCCTGCTAATTGCCTTGACCGGCTATGGACGGGAAGAAGACCAGCAACGCGCTGCCGAGGCCGGCTTCGACCATCACATGACCAAGCCGGTCAATTTTCAGGACATGGCGTGGGCTTTGTCCTCCCTCTCGTCCGACCACAACGGCAAGCGCCGGCCGCGAGACCGCGAAGCCGTCTAATCGCCTGAGTCTCTGAGCTGTTTTGCTGCACTGACAAGCGGCGATCTCATCGGCAAGATAGTGTCCTGTTTGTGAAATGTCAGAACCACCGGATAACGGCGCGTCATGGAGGCGATTGTTGACATCCCCGTCATTGCTGGACATTATGCAGACCAGCCTTTTGCGAGCACATTTCGAGGCATCAATGCATGTTGCGGGGTTTTGCCATTTTGCTGCTTGGCGCGGCGATCGGCGTGTCAGGCACG
Source organism: uncultured Pirellulaceae bacterium (assembly GCA_964519825.1). Taxonomy (GTDB): domain Bacteria; phylum Planctomycetota; class Planctomycetia; order Pirellulales; family Pirellulaceae; genus CAZFLF01. The sequence goes on from CAZFLF010000661.1 coordinate 2,550, forward strand.
CTCGTTTATCAATTAATGGTGGCTAACCCCCAGGCTGGACACCTTTCAACTGACCCTGGCAGCAGCCCGGGCGCCGGCCAGCTGGGAACCGAGCCTCGGCAATCTCCCGCGCGCCGCTCCATCATGGCGCTGGGGACCATCGAGCCGCGCGACGGAATCGTGCAGATCAGCAGTGCGCTGGTGGGCTATCGAATCAAGCAGGTGCATGTCACCGAGGGACAGACGGTAAAGCCAGGGGAAATACTCGTCGAACTCGACGCTGCCGTCGCGGATGCGGAGTACCAATTGGCCGTGACCCGGCAAGCCGAGGCCCTTGAGCGGCAACAGTCCGAAGTCGCTGTCGCCAAGGAACGCGCGGCCAGCGCCGAGCTGGCCGTCCGGCAAGCCGCCGACGGCGCTCCCCTGGAGATCGAAGCGCAGCAGTCGCGCATCGCAGTCGCAAACCTGAAGGTGCGACAGGCACAACAAGACGTCGAACATCTTGTCCAGTTGCGCAGCCTGTCGGAACCCTTGGCTTCCGAGCAACAGGTGCAGCATCAGCGGATTATGCTCGAAGGGGCGACCGCAGAACTTGAAGCCGCCAAGGTTGCTCTGAAGAGGCTCGAACAGGCGCTGAAGTTCCAGGAGCAGACTGCCGCCGCCGAGTTGCGAGTGGCCAAGCAGGCACTGGAGTTCGCCGAACGCGGAACAGGAATCGAGTCGCTGAAGCAGGGAGTTGCCCTGGCCAACCTCAAGCTGGCGCAGACCCGGATTACGTCGGCGACCGCCGGCACGGTGTTGAACATTACGGCGCACGCTGGCGAGGTCGTAGCTCAGCAGCCGCTGTTGCAGCTCGCCGATCTCGGCTCGCTGGTGTGTGTGACCGAGATTGAAGCTGCGGATGTACCCCTTCTCGAGCCGAATCACATAGCGCGCGTCAGTTGCAGAGCTTTCCAGAATACGGTGCTAGAAGGAAAACTTGACCATGTCGGGAATCGTGTGAGCCAGGCCGCACTGCGGCCACTCGACCCGCGTCAGCCAGTCGACCGCAACGTCGTTCGGGGAGTGATTCTCATCGACTCGCAGCGGGCAGCCGACCTGATCAACGCGGCGGCTGGAGACCGTCGGTCCGCACTCATTGGTTTGCAAGTCGAGGTTGACTTCCCGTTGGCCGGGCGATCTGATCGCTCATGAAGACACCCCTCGCGTGGCACAACCTGCTGCACAACAAAGTTAAGACCGGCACCGCGATCGCCGGCGTCGTATTTGCGATCGTCTTGATGTTCATGCAGCTAGGCTTTTTGGAAGCAGTCAAAGCCAGTGCCACGCTGATCTACAACGCACTCGATTTCGACATCTGCATTCGTTCCAAAGATTATCTGCACTTGGCCGCAGCGAGTAATTTCCCACGCACTCGGCTGATTCAGTCAGCCGGCATCGAGGGGATCCGGCGGGCGGCTCCATTTACCGTTGCCAATAACTCGTGGCGCAACCGGTTCACCGGGGAGAGACGGGCCATTCTGTGCTTTGGGACCCTCCCCGAGGAATCCGTGTTTCTCGATCCACAGACGCAGAGCCGTGTACAACAGTTGCTGGTCCGGCCTGACGACCTGTTGATCGACACCAAGACCCGACGTGAATACGGCCCGCAGAACGGGGAGCGGTTTTCCTCCCAGGACCACGGCATGTTCGTTGAAGTGAACGCCCACCGAATGCGCATCGCGGGGCATTTCACCTGCGGTGCCGGGCTTTCTTCGAATGGCACCGCCATCATGACCGAGGACGGATTGCAGCGAGTCTCCAAATTTCCCGAGGGTCGGATCAGCCTAGGCCTGCTAAAAATCACCGGCAACGCGAATCTCGACCAGATCGTTCAGCAGCTCCGGAAAACACTCGACAGCGACGTGGATGTGAAGAGCCGGCAGGAAGTCCTCACGGATGAACTCGCCTACTGGGTATACGAAACAAATTACGGATTGATCTTTCAAACCGGTGTGCTGCTCGCCCTGGTGGTCGGTACCGCGATTGTCTACCAAGTGCTGGCGAGCGACGTGTCGACGATGCTGCCCGAAT
>CAZFLF010000662.1:0-4599 GCA_964519825.1 uncultured Pirellulaceae bacterium
AAGATTGCCGCACGAGAAAGGAATTGTTTCCCCCATGCCACGCGAATTCTCCACTGTCTCCGCCGCCGTTGACGCCATTCGTCGCGGCGAAATCGTAATCGTGGTCGATGCCGAGGACCGCGAAAACGAAGGAGACTACATTTGTGCGGCGGAGAAAGCGACCACCGCAAACGTCAATTTCATTCTGAGCGGACGCGGTCAACTGTGTGTGCCGTTGCTGCCCGATGATTGTCGTCGATTGGATCTGTCTCCAGTCGTCGATTCCAATACCACACCGCTGGGTACCGCATTTCTAACTCCCATTGACCACCGCACGGTCAAAACCGGGATCACGGCGGAGGAGCGTGCGCGGACGATCCGAGCGATCGTCGACTCCACCACCACCGCCGCGGATTTCGTGCGGCCGGGTCATATCTACCCGTTGCTCGCCAAAGAGGGAGGCGTGCTGCGCCGGGCGGGTCACACCGAGTCCGCGGTGGACCTGTGCCGCATGGCTGGGTTGTCACCATGCGGAGTGCTCGGCGAAGTGCTTAACGATCACGGCGATCGAGCCAGCCGCGCGGAATTGCTCGCGATCGCGGAACGCAACCGGATGGAGATCATTTCGATCGAACAGCTCATCGCCCACCGCCGAGTTAGTGAGAAGCTGGTCTCGCGCATCGCTCAGGCTGAACTGCCGACACGTCACGGCCGCTTTTCCCTCGTCTTCTACGAAGTGAAATACGAAGCACAACAACCGTTTGCATTGGTTATGGGGGATCCGACCCAGACCGAGGCGCCACTCGTTCGGCTGCATTCCAGTTGCTTCACCGGGGATCTGCTGGAATCGCTCCGCTGCGACTGCGGTGATCAGCTCAGCATGGCGCTCGAAATGATCGGCCATGAAGGGGTTGGTGCCTTGATCTATCTGCCACAAGAAGGCCGGGGTATCGGCTTGGTTGAGAAAATCAAAGCATACGGCTTGCAGGACAAGGGCCTTGACACCGTGGAAGCGAATATTGCCTTGGGCTTCAAAGCCGATATGCGCGATTACGGCGTCGGCATTCAGATTCTGAAGGACCTTGGGTTGCGTCGCGTGCGATTGCTTACCAACAATCCCAAGAAGACGGACGCATTTATCTATGGCGGATTCGATCTGGAAGTGGCCGATCAGGTGCCGATCTTGCCTCCGCCCAACGAGCATAACGCGCACTATCTAGCGACCAAACGCGACAAGCTCGGACATCGAATGCCCCCGTAGTCCACGATATCTAGTAGTCCACGATATCTAGCGGTCGATCTCGCCCATCACAACGTCGAGCGAACCAACGATCGCCGGAACATCAGCAATCAGACAGCCACGGCAGAGTTCCGATGTGACCGACAAGTTGCAGAAGGAACTGCTGCGAGCGCGGACCCGCCAAGGAATCGACGAACCATCGCTCACGATGTAGAAGCCCATTTGTCCGCGGGGGGACTCGGTCTCCAGGTAGGCTTCGCCCTTGGGCAGCTTTTGCGTCAGCTTGATTGGTTGGCCGTAATCACCCGTAGCGGTGCTGTAACGATCCATCGCTTGACGAACTAAGTCGATCGCCTGGACGACTTCCAACATCCGAACATAAAATCGGTGCCAACAGTCCCCGAGGATGGCCTCCTTCGGGACCGGCGGATATTTATGGTCTTGCGGGTAATGTCCATTCTTTTCCACGATAATCTCAAACGCATATCCATCGTACATTTCGGTATATCGTGGTTCACCGTCGCGGCGCAAGTCATGATCAACGCCGCTGCCGCGGAGAACGGGACCAGTGCAACCGTAGCTGATTGCCATCTCCGGCGATATGACGCCAATCGTAGCGGTACGCTTGACGAAGATTGCGTTCGTGGTAAGGAGCGCGTGATACTCTTGGATAATCGGAATGAACTGGTCGAGGAATGCTTCGCACTTTTGCAACCAACCGTTCGGCAAATCGGCCGTTGCGCCACCAGGCGTGAGGTAGCTGTACGTCAATCGCGCTCCACAAGCTTCCTCGAATAAGTCCAGAATCCGCTCTCGTTCGCGAAATGCGTACAAAAACGGGCTAAACGTGCCCAGGTCGAGACCATACGCCCCCATTCCCACCAAGTGGCTCGCAATGCGTCCCATCTCCGCGATGATAACACGCAGATGGCGAGCCTTCTCGGGTAACTCGTGTTGCAGCAGTTTTTCCACGCACAAAGACCAACCGAGATTCATGTTCATCCCAGCCAGATAATCCATCCGGTCGGTGTAGGGAATCCATTGGCGTGGGGTCAGGTTTTCCCCGATCTTTTCGGCGCAACGATGCAAATAGCCTATATGTGGCGTTACTTCCGAAACGACCTCGCCGTCAGTGCGCAGGACCAGCCGCAACACCCCATGAGTACTGGGGTGCTGAGGTCCCATGTTAACGAGCATTTCGTCTGTGCGAACGTCGAACTCTACGATCCGCGGATCATCGAGTTGTGTGGCCATGCGAATGTCTTTCGAGAAGGCTACTGAACGTAAAATTCTTAGTCAGTCATCGACGAATTTGCAATCGAATCGCGCGCCACCCACTGACCAACGGCAGCGATCCAGCGACGACCGGGTGTCTGCAATTGGCCAGTGGCCGTGCAGCCTCTCCCGTTGCGGCGAGTGATCAGCGGCCCCGGATGCCGTGATACTCCAGCGGCATTTCGTAGTCTTTTCGCAGCGGATGTCCAACCCAATCCTCGGGACACAAGATCCGGCGCGGGTCGGGATGCCCAACAAACTCAACCCCGGACAGGTCGTATACCTCACGCTCATGCCAGTCCGCCGTGGACCAAATGCCGCTGATTGTCGGCAACTCGGGCAATTGGCCTTCAACATCGTCTTTCCACCGAGGTAGCATCACCTTCAGCACCAGGGTGTGCTTTTTCACCGTGCTGGACAGGTGATAAACGACCTCCATGTGCGGTTGCCATTCGACTTTGGCGGCTTTCTTCGGATCCGGCTCAAAATAGTCGACACCGGAAATACAGTTCAGCATGTCGAGACGCAATTCCGGATCGTCCCGGAGAAACCGACAAACATCTAGCAAACCGTCAGGAGCAACTTCGATCCACGGATCAATTGCTGTCAGATTGGAGCCGGTGATTTTGTCGCCGAACTTCTTCTGCAATCGTTCAAGAGTGCTCTTTCCGCTCATCACGCAATTCCAAGTGCTGATTCGGTTGGTACTGTGAATTCCTGAGGCATCGCTAGAGGTACCGTTAGACGGTTAGCACACGCTCTTCGCTTCCGACCTCATCATCTGCCGGAAAATCAAATTCACGCTGCGCAACCCGGTCACGCCCAGTTGTGCGGACCCAATCCAAATCGCCGCGATGCCAAACGTACAAGAATCCGATGATCAGAACTGCGAAGAAGACCAGTATGTCGACGATTGAAACCAACGCGAGTTGCCTGGCACCGGCATGGGCAATTTCGTTGGCGCGTTGTACCTCGTCGGTCGAGGCGACTTGATTCTGCAACGTCAACGGAACCTCCGTGATAACTGCCGGCTGTCGCACGCCGAATTCTCGATATAAGGCCTTGGCGTCGCTGGTTAGCACGACCGCTCCATCGACGCGTTCGGCGACGACCATATCCGGACGCATCAAGTGCGTGCTCTTGCCAAACACCGTGGCCCACGGAAAAAAGAAGGCAACTTCAACATCGAAGATGATGAAGAGAAGTGCGACGACGTAAAACCGCAAATCGAATTGAACAAAACTCGACCCGATTGTTGGCTCACCGCATTCGTAAATCTCCAACTTCTCATCAATTGGATTTGCTGGCCGAACGAACCGCCCAACCAGCAGATTAGCAAACAGGAAAACGATCGCCACGCCGGAGAACAAAGCGAGATAGGCAACAAGGGCGACGGAGGACGAAATACCGGACGACATGAGGGTGCTCGCAGGGCCGTAACGTATTCCAGCGATAGGAAGCCGGAATTGTAGGCCAGCATCTAGGCTTTGCAAGACGCCGGGAAATCGGCGAAATCACCCCTGAAGATGTTCGTCGGTACCGCCCAGCGACTCATGGGAACCAACATTTGCAGTCAGCGGTTGTCGACCGGTAAACCCTGCGTCCAATTCATGCCAGTAGAGCACTTCGGGTTCGTTGTACTTCCAACACAGGTAGGTGAGCCGTCCGTCCATTAAGCATGGGAAATCCACCAGCCCTTCCGCCGCTCCCTTCGGTTCGACTCCCAACTCCATTAACTCAGCAGCGAAACCATTCAGACGCTCCAAGTCCTTTTCGAGCTCTTCTTCCATTTGCTCAAGTTCTTCGGCGTAGAGATCCCCCTTCGCCAATTTGCGACCCAGCGCGAGTTGATCGAGCCGTTGACGGCGTTCTAGCAGGTCGCAAGCTAGCTTGACCATGTCTGCGACAATGGAACGCACCAACGGGAGGCAGGCATTTGCCTGATCCACTGAGAACAACCGGGCCGGTTTGTTAACGTCGCGGGACATGGCTCTCCTTCAAGAATACCTCAGCCCTATTGGTTTGGCCCACCATGCACGGGCTGAGCGATAACCTTCGACTCGGCGACGGCAGTCGGATTTAGACTCGACCGGCCCCAGGCCACG
>CAZFLF010000663.1:0-4599 GCA_964519825.1 uncultured Pirellulaceae bacterium
GCATCGGCTTGGGCCTTCGCGGTGTCGGCAGCCGCTTTGGCGGCTTGGGGAGCGGCATCCAGGTCGCTAATCAGCTTCTGCAGATCCTTGTCCGTAGTCAGACTGTCCAGAGTGACCGAGGCGCCCTCTTTCTTGATCACCCCTTTGACGTCGGCATATCCAACATTCTTGCTGTAGTTGAGCTTCAGCCAAGGAGTGTAGGCAGCGCCGTATTTGAGGTGGTTGATGCCGAGCTTGTCGCGGAACTTCACACCCAGCGGATCGGTGCAGACGGTATCGAGCACGGCCACCCGGTCGCGCAGATCCCCGCACTGCATCAGTGCGGTTTTCTGGACACCAGCCAGCGCGTCTTCCGAAAGCCCGGCGGCGTCTGGGAACAGCAGGATCGTCGGCTCGTCGAACTTCTTCAGCGCTTTGACACCCTTCTCGAGCGCGGCGCCATCGATATCCGTGTTGTAGTTGCCCACCGAAACGATGTAACAATTTCCGCCGCCGTTGTCGAAGAACAGCCTCAAACTGTCGTAGAGGTAATAACTGGTGCTGATTTTGGAACTGACAAAGCTGTTGGTTTCATCAATCACGACCTCGTCGACCTTGATCTTCGGCCCCTTGCCGTACAGGAATTCGAATTCCAGTAGCGACTTGATGCGGGTCGGCATATTCTTCAGGTCGTCGGCGACGGTTTTGATTGCCTTCTCCGTGTAACCGACAAAGGCCGGTATGGCCGTTTCGACCTCAGCCACCGAGGCCGGAAAGACGGAAATTTCTTCGATATAGACGTCAGGAGTTCGGTACGTTGGCATGTGTAGGGCCCTCTAGGGTTTCGACAGGTGGACGATGTGATGCGATTTCGAACGGTCAGCACCGGGTTGAGGAAGGTGCTCGACCAGTATGTCGCCGTTGCGATTGAGCTGAATCTTGCGAAGTCCGCGCTCGCGCCGCGCTACCGGAAGCTGGGACCGGAACATCACGACGCGGCTGGCGCCGTCACCGAGCAAGGAAGGTGGAAAAATGTCTCCATTCTCCTCTGAAAACGCCGCGGATGGCACTTTATCGAACGTCACCTTGTCTCGCTGCTCTTCTTGGAAGCCGTTATCGCTCACGGACAATTGGTCGAATTCAGTCTCCGAGAAGCGATTGGCAACCACGAAGTACTTCAGCTGTTCTTTCCGCGCCGAGAAATCGAGAAAGAACTCGACGGGTGTCGCTGGTGCCACTGGTCCCACATAGAATCCCGCGTCGATCTTGACGGCGAGGATTCCCCACACGCCCGCACTCCGCAGCTCTGCGCTCACGATGTGCCGCGACGGAGTAACACTGCCGGCTCCTGAATCCTCTTCGATCCTGTAGTCGCCACCGGGAAGTGCTCGCAGGTCAAAGCTGATGTCCGGAATACCTGCGTCCAGCGTTTCCGTAGCCACAACGGTGCCGACACTGTCGGACAGACGCATGGTCAGCGGGCGCGTGGCAGTCTGCGGCGTGTACCTGAACACACCGGAAGCCAGGGCGACACCAACCGGTGCATCGAGCACCCCCAGGTCAGTGCTGTTGGTGTAGAACGGCAACAGCTTGGGGTTGCTGATAACCGGGGCTGTGAAGTTACTAAAGCACGGATTCACCAGCCGCATGCCGAATGTGAGCGTGTGTCCAGCCAGGCTGCTGATTGGGATGCCGTCCGAATCGGTTTCAAACAGTACATGTAAGCGGCCGTCAATCATGCGCGCCATTAACTTACCGCCACGCAAGACACCCGCAGTCGATAGCGGAATGACGAACTTCAGATCACTACACGCGCCAGCGTAATAGCTGTGCTGGATCGCGACGGTAAAGAGTGGGCGGAAGCGGATCTTCATTTTTCGCGTGGCACCGTTTCGAGTTCGGTGATTGGTTTGCCTATACCGCGCGGCTCGGTGTCCTGCAGTACGACCATTCGCACTCGATACACTGCCGAGGGGAGGTACTTGGTGCCAATGTAGGCCCACAGCTGGTTGAGCTGTTCGGGGCCGTAGGACACCAGTTCGACGTTCAGCTTCTCAATGTCGCGGTCCAGCGCGGGAAACTCGTCCGGCGTGAACGACGGGTGCGCTTGAAAGAACTTCAGTACGTAGGAAAGATAGCGCAGCGCGTGACCGTACGTGCTATGCCTGGCGGCGAACACCAGCTGCAAGTTGAGCTTCAGCTGGGGCTCCAGCACGACGTGGTTGCCGTTGAGAAAGACGCGCTCGGGAACCTGAGCGCGCATCACACGCTCTTCTTCCACGTTGACTAGCGCCAGCCCGATGCTCCCTTCGTCGACAGCCCATTTGCCATCGTCGGCAGCCAGCCCTTTCGGCACTACCTTGATCAAATCGGAAGCTGTCTGACGCTTCAGATATAGATTAACTTCATCAGCGAGAAACTTGACTGCTGAATCGAGCATTGCCCCGCCCCGTGCTAGATCAATCCATCGAATCCTGCGGGCAGGACGCTACCAAAGCACAGCACTGCTGTCAACAAACTGCGCGTTTTGGGAAGTCTGCGACAGTTTCGCCAAACAGCCTTTTTGGGGGATAACGAAGCCAGAACTAACTGAGCGGTACGGCGCTAGCCGCCGGTTTTTCGCGTGGGAAATCGACCCCACGACACCGGTGGCTAGCGCCATTCCGCTCAAAGTAAGTGGCATTGGGCGCTAGCCACCGGCTTTTCGCATGGGAAATCAATGAATAAGGCCAAGTTTCTGACAGTTTGGGTTTCGTTGACGGCGGCTTGGTTGTTGGCAGACAGCCGCGCGTCCAACGCTCAAGAAAGAATTCCTTTCGAGTTACACCGCTGGTTGCAACCGCAATCGTGGATGCGCGAGGGGGACCAGCCGGTCGTTTCACTTGGCCAGCCGGGCGAGTTCGATGATACCCACATCTTCGCGCCGTGCGGCCAGCAGGAGAACGAACTGTTTCGTTTGTGGTATTGCGGATCGCGCGGCCGAGTCGAGGAGCGAGTCTTTGAAGTGGGTCTTGCGTTGAGTCCGGACGGTCGCAAATTTGAGAAATCGGGCGACAATCCCGTGTTCCGCTTTGGGGACGGGAAGCATTCGATCCTGACACCAACGATTATTCGTGAGGACGGAAAGTGGAGAATGTGGTTTGCCGCGAGAACAAATGACCTGGGCAGATTATGCATCCCTCGCGGCGCCCCACTGTGCGATGCTGGTAATGAATGGTGATGCTGAGTATCTGCCCCGTGAACGGCTGGCTGTGTTGCGGTCGGACGAGCAAGGGCAACCCGCGTTCTGTCTGGAAGGCTGGCTACAACACATCAGCAGCCCACAGCCTTAATCGTTCCATTCTTCTAGGACCGCATCGAGAGCCTCGTCGAACACGACCGACGCATTGCTGCCATCGCTGAGGATGCTGTCGTCGCCAGAAGCGATTTGCCTCGCCATAGCCGGTAAAACGTAGCTAGGCCGATTCAAACGCTGTACAATCCGCGCATAAGCTGCATCGATACGACGATGCCTCAGCGCGGCGAAGGTACCGGTTTCTCCTTTCCGTTCATTTACTCCTCGACCATTTCGACATGCATTGGCTCCGAGTTCTTCGCCAACAATACTCAATCAAGCCTCGACGCATTCTGTTGCTTTTGGGGATTTCCATTCTTGCTATAGCATGCGTGGCTACCGTATTGATCACGACGTTCCTGCGACCTCCCAGTCTCGCGGATGCCCGAGCCGCACTTGAGCGGCGGGACTATGAGCACGCCTTTCGTCTATGCCAGCAGATTCTACAGTCAGATCCTAGCTCAAAAGATGCGAGATTGATCGCGGGGCACGCCGCACTGGCCTCAGGAGAACAGATAGTTGCACTTCGCCTTTTCCGTAACATCGGTGATGACGGTAGCGGCCCGTCACTCGAGGCACTGCTTCAGTGCGGCCAGATCGTGGAGAAACTTGGGCAACTGACTGAGGCCGAAGAGTTCTATCGCGCGTTGCTTCGCCATCGCCCGGATCATCTCGCTGCCAACCAAAGGTTGCTAAACCTCCTGCGCATCGAAGGACGCAATTGGGAGGCCCGTCCAGCGATTCAGTGGCTGCTTCGCGAACGGCAATTCGTGTTTGAACATCTAGCGCTGGCTGGTCCACTGGAAGCTGTCTGGCTCAGCGCGGACCGCGACGTCCCGTATCTGGAATTCTGTGGGCGGGCCGATCCAGCGGATCTACTTTATCTCCTCGGTCCAATCCGATCCGTCATGATGGAGGAGAAAGATTTGGACAAGGCGCTGCGCGGGCTGCGCAGGATCGTTGCTTGGAACCCGCGCTTGTTGGAAGCACAGGCCGCGCTGGGGCAACTGCTTTTCGACAGCGGCATGGACCAGGAGTTTCTCGACTGGCACTCGCGGCTTCCCGAAACGGCCGATCAGCATCCTTCGATTTGGTTCACGCGGGCACGTTGGGCGCGCGACCAGAGGCAAACCCGAGCTGCAATTCGATGCCTCTGGGAGGCGATCAACATCAATGCAAACGATCGGGGCGCAAATCTAATGATGGCCAACCTGCTGATGGAAATCGGCGACCGTGATTACGCCGCGGACTTTCAGCAGAGAGGTGAACACCTGGAGGCGTTCGAC
>CAZFLF010000664.1:0-4598 GCA_964519825.1 uncultured Pirellulaceae bacterium
AACGCGCAGGCGGAGTGCCGCGGAATTCATGTCCAAGAGTTGATCGGGGTCGGTGATGCCGCATGCGACCAGAATCCGGGCGTCATACGAACGCAGCCCGCGAACTCGGCACATGAGCCGAACCTGCGACTGCCACAACTGGACCATCTCGCTAGTGATTCCCCACTGCCGCAAGTCCGCGGCGATTTCCGTCGCGGGAACGCTCAAGAGGTCTCCGACCCGTAGGAAGCCAATCTTTCGCAAGCGGTTGGCGTTGGTCGGATCAATCGATGGAGCTCGCTCAATCGGATCTTTCTCGGATAAGTAATACTCGGTGACCGTTTGCTCAGAAGTCGCTGCCGGAGCTGGTTGTTTCGCGGCCCCTTGTGATGCCACCTGCGAAGAGTCCGCCGCGGCGAACGGCTTCGGCGCACCAGCTCGATGAATGCGAACACGGTCGGTCAACTCATCGGGAGATTTCTCGGCGTCCTCTCGCTCGGCGCGGGAGTTCTGTTTAGCGCCAGAGAGCGGGCGGTGTTCCAGTTGGGCCAGGGCCCGACGCGACTCGGACGACACGACCGTCTGGCTCGGATGCTCAACGGCTGTCTCCGCGCTGGAAAGCTGGTACACGGGTACGTTAAGAAGACGAGCCAGACTGACGACGTGGTCGTGTCGAGTCAAACACAGCACTTGTCGGTCGTGCCCAAAGTTGCGCAGCAGTTCCAGCGCGTCGCGGACATGCTTGGAAGGATAGTGCGTGAAGGCAGCGTTGATAACGAGCGGAATGCGAATCCCGTCGCGGTCACACGCAGCCACCACCGCCAGGCAGAGCGCCAAGTAGACCTGGTCACGAGTCCCGGAATCGAGATTGTCATACGGCAATCGGCGTCCGTGAACACCTTTGACCCAGACTTCTTGCGGCGACGTCGCGTGGATTTCCGACCATTCGTTGCAGCTCAACAGGCGCAGGTACTGTGATGCTTCTCGAATCAGGTTGATCGAGCTAAACTCGTCGCGCAGCCTCAGCCATTCCTCTTCGAGCTCACCAATTTCCCGGAGCAAATCTCGGCGAAGTTCCGCGTTCCGCACCGATTGATCGAAGCCCACCACAACGGCATGCTGGACGTCGGTCGGGGCGTTGCGAGGGAAAGATCCGGCGTCCAGTTTTTGCAATTCAGCGCGAGCCTCTGCCAGTTGTGCTGCCGTTTCTTTCAGTTCGCGCCGCGCCTTGCGGCGCAGCTCGTCAATTCGAACAAGCTCCGCGTTCAATGCCGCTAGTTCTTGGTCGTGGTTCGAATCTTGCTGGCATTGGTCGGGAGTCATCGCCGGTCGTGAATGCTCGACATCTTGGCACTGCGGCTCATGCTCGGCAGGACAAGAGGTTGCGGAGTTCGCGGCAATAATTCGACCTAAGACGGCTTGCCGCCGTTGGACCAACGATTGAATCGCTTGCTTCAACTCCAATTCACAGCGCGCAAGTTGATCCTGTTCACCCAGCGCCTGGCGGTGTTGATAATGCGACTGCCAGCGATCTAATTCGGTAAGGTGGTCCCGCATGGCTGGTAGAGAATCGGCGAACACAGACCGCATTTCCTGGCATACGCACTCATGTTCCTGACCGGAAATCACTTCCAACGACTGCTGCAACTCCTGAATCCGCGTTTCCAATGCGAGCAGGTGCTGACGCGGGTTCACGTCCGCTGCGGCAACGGCGGCTGCTTCCAACTGCCGATGATCGGACCGTTCGGCGGCCCGTTGCCTACGCTGGACAATGTCGCGCAACGTCCGTTGCCAGCGCGCCAATTGCGAATCGAGCCTGCGAAGCTGTGCCGGCAGTTGGTGCGCGCCAGAAACGGCAGCGGTCGGGGTCGATGCCGCACGCTGCCTTTGCTCACCGAGCTCGTTCCAAGTCCGGTCCCAGGACGCGAGTTCCTGGCTGACCGCGATTTCACGCCGTTCTAATTCCCGGACGGTTTCCTGGAGACGCTGCCGATGACGAACGTGCTCGTCTGAGGCGCGCTGAGTGACTGCCGACGGTGACACATCGTTGTGCGGTATTTCTCGGCGCTGGTGGCGCGGGGGTTCGAGTGTCTCCGGCGCCGGCGACAGCTGCGCCAACCGCTCCCGTTTCTCCGCCAATGACCGGTGAACAGCCAGCAACTCCTCTGGTGACGCGGGGCTCTCCCACAGCTCGCAGCCGCGCGCGGCGGCCGCTGTCAACAATTCATCCAACCGCTGCGGACGCTGAAAGTCGACCAGGAATGCTCGATCGAGCAACTTCGCCGAAACATCGCCGAACAAGTCGTGCACGTGGCGGCGGCCGATCACCGCACCGTCTTCGCGTTCGACGGTCAACCGCCCTTCGGGACCACCATCGTCATAGCGGCAGATCGCCTGACGTCCATGAGCAGTTTGCACCGAAACTGCCCCGCCAAAACCGCGCGATTCGGGGGGCACATACTGTTCGCGAATCCGGGAATCGAAGCCATTCCACATCGCACGAAGAAAGTCGACCAACGTGGTCTTGCCAGACCCGTGGGGACCAAAAATCACGGTCAATCCATTGGAAAGATCGGCCACGCGGAGGTTTGCTCGGCGGCCAAAACGATCGAGAAAGATGCTGCTGACGTACACGGAATGACTCCCTTCATTCGTGCCGTGGAAAGTGCGACGCTCGCGGGAGAGCGACGACGAACGCGGGACACTAGCAAAAGCGGGGAAGCCGGGCTAGGTCGATTCGACACCCCAACTGAAAACCTTCCTAGATTGTCTATCTTTCCTCAGAAAGACGCCTGGCGAAGTTTCCCCGCGAGATTTCCCGCGAGTTTCGGGCGTGCTCCTGCTTAAAACGAATTGATTGCGGGTGTGCCACTGCGCGGAACTGCGCCGATCTACCACTTCAATCGATCAACTACAGTTCTGAGCAGTGCAGCGTCAAAGGTGATCCGCAATTGGAAATGGTCTTGGAGGCATCAAGTTAGAGCGAACTCTAACCGCCCCGCTCACTGTTCGAGGCGGTAGTGGACGCAGCGAGTTGGAGGATCGATTCCGTTTCGAAGTGGCACGCCCGCAATCAATTCGTTCTGAGCAGGGGCACGCTCGCAGCCACAGTGGTGAAGGGTGCCTTCTCATACTCGATCGCCCTGGCAAACCCGGTTTTCGGAAGCCGTCGTTCCCCGCAATGATGCTTCCCAGCCGTAGCCGATTGGTTACATTTGTTGCAGCTCAGCACGGGCCGCAAGGTCGACAGTCGAGTCGCGCCGCAACTGACAATCGTTCCTGTCGATCTTTTGCCCGTGGCACACAAAGCCATTACCTGACACAGGCACCCGGCGTCGATGGTCCCGCCTACCGTGGAAGTCAAAATCTACATTCTTACCTTTTGTGCGATGGTTACCCCAATCTTCTGTCTCGGTCTCTTGATTAGCCGCTTTTTGCTGTGGCTGTTTGCTAACGACAGGAAAGCCTGACAATGCGTTTCCGTCCCCGGTTCTCGATCCGCACGGTGGCCATCTTCGCGACGATGGTTGCTTTCGGCATGTGGTGGGTCACATGGCCGGAGCAGACGGCCAGGAAGTTTCTCAGGTTACTCAACGATGACAAATTCCTGGAGGCATCGCAATTGATGTCTACAGCGGAAGATCGAGAATTCGTCACAAAGCTTGGCGAAATGAAAGTCAGCGAACCCGATGCAATCCGGACAGATCGGCGCAATCTAAAAGTGGTGCCATTCAATCGATCTTGGTCCGATGTCTTCCTTGGTCGAGGTTTTTTTAAGATCGGAATGGAACCAGGTTATTACGTTCAGCGAGGGTGTGTCTCATTTGCTTCGTTCGATTGGCCGATATCGAATCCTCGCATGAGGTGGCTTCCAAGTTGGCGCAAGGAACATCGTGAGCTCACGGCGCTTGCTGACGCAATCGCCCGTAGAAGCCATGCCGACGCAATGGAAGCTACGGATTCGCTTCGAGACTTGGGAAGGTCGCGATTGAGTTTGCCAATTCTGATGTCTGCGATGCGCACTTCCGACAGTGCTTTCTCCTACCGGGTGGCGCTGATTCTGTCGCTTAATGTTGGTCCTGAGATTCGGGGCGAGTTCCCAACATTGATCGAATGGCTCAATGACGACAATGACACTGTTCGCGAGCATTCGTTTCTTGTGTTACGGGTGGCGGCCTATGATACACCCGCGGTCCAGCTCGCGTTTGTCGATGCACTCAGAAACGGAAACGTGAAAACGCGTCGGTCGGCGGCATTCAACTTTTGGGTCCTTAAATGGTGGAACATACCTGGAGCCGGTTCTGCACTTAGACAGGCGCTGCAGGACGCCGATTCCGAGGTCAGTGACCGATCATCTTCCGTATTGGATTACTACACTTGGCGTTTCGGCAAAAAGCTGCCGTTTGAGAGGACGTGGGACGACGACGACACTTTCCCAACTGGCCGGGGCGGGATCATTTCTTTTCTCTTCGACGATTCTCCATGACACACAACGTAAGATGACAACCGCCCTCGAACGCATTACCGCCTCGCCCGGTGCCACTTCAGGCGAACCCCCTCTGAATGTGTGCCAGGCGAAAGTTCGACGGTGACGAGCCGGCAGTTCGTTAGATTGCTCG
>CAZFLF010000665.1:0-4588 GCA_964519825.1 uncultured Pirellulaceae bacterium
TTCGAACCGCTCGGTTCGAGTCACTCCCAGCGGGTGAAAATAATCTTGGACATACTCAGCGGTCAGAAAGCCATGCAAGAAACGATAGGCCTGCTCGCTCTTCGCGACGACCCCAATATTTGCGTGATTTCCCTTGTCGCCGCTGCGAGCGGACGCGATTTCCGCGAGTGAGATCCGAACAACTGACATATCGCTTAACTCCCGTTGCACCAATCGGCGGCGGAACGTACTTCCACGAGCGGCTGAACCATGCTCTTCGGCACAAGCGCCGGCCAATACGCCAACACGGGTCGCACCGCAGGCCTGCCAGCGGCGTAGCCCGCCAAACCAGACGGTCCACTCGTGATGAGCGTCGCGATTTCCTTGGTAAAACGCTCGACCGCCTCGCGCCGCGGATCCTGCACCGTCAATCGCAGCACAGTCTCACGAACGCCGGCACACTCGTTCTCCAGAAGTTTCCTCGGGACGCCGACCTGGTCATCGGAAGAGCCCGGTCGATTAGCGCCAAATGTTTCCGAGGATGGTGGGTCCAAGCACGGCACGCCATCCCCGGAGCCTAAGCACTCGAGATTAGTCCGCTGGAAAGTAACTCCGCGCCGGCGCAGTCGTTCCAAGACTAACGCACCGGTATATCGCGCTTTGCGATCGGCTGCAGCACCACGAACCAGCAACATCGCCGACGCGGTATGGCCTGCGGGATAGGCGAGCGAGACTTTGAAGGTGTCGGTCGCCGGCTTTCCGGTCGCTCCGCGCACGACAACGCGATCGCGTGCGATCTCGGCGACTTCGACCGTGGTGAAATCGGCGATAACGTCTGGTGTCAGGTAAGCGGCGGGATCACCGATCTCGTAGACAAGTTGTTCCACGACCGTCTGCCGGTCCACGACGCCTCCCGATGCGAGTGGCTTCGTGATCACCGTCGTCCCGTCGGGTTCGATCTCCGCAATCGGATAGCCGATATCGACGAGATCGATTTCTTGCCAGCGATTGGAATATCCACCGGTAACCTGAGCACCGCATTCGATAAGATGTCCGGCCACGGTCGCCGCGGCCAGTCGATCCCAATCGTCCCAGCGCCAGCCGAACTCGTGCATGGCCGGCCCGAGCGTCAAGGATGCGTCCGCAACCCGTCCCGTAATCACGATCCGGGCACCGGCCGCGAGTCCATCTGCGATTGGCTTGGCGCCCAGATAAGCGTTGGCACTTGCGGGGGGCGTCTCCAAGGTCGACAGCGGTTTCCCAGTGTCCAGGTTGTTGAACTCACAATCCGCTTGAAGCTCCGCCAGTCGTGGCAGCAAATCGTCCCCGCTCACTACGGCGACCCGTTCGTTCGGCAGCCCCGCGTCGACTAACAGCCGCGACACAGCCTTCGCGCACGCAGTTGGATTGACGCCCCCTGCATTGGTGACGATTCGCAACCTCCGCTGGCGCTGTAATGCCGGAATGATATCACGGAGTGTGACGAGTAAATCGGTCGCGAAACCGGCTTGCGAGTCCTTCGCCCGATGGTGTGCCAAGATCGACATCGTCAGCTCGGCCAAGTATTCGAGCGTCAAGTAATCGACCTCGGCATTCGCGAGCAATCGTCGCGGCGCGTCGGGATCGTCGCCCCAGAATCCAGCTGCATTGGCAATCCGAATCGTCATGACGTGGCCTGTTGTACCGGCTGTCAAAGGTGCAAGGCAAGGTCGCCCTCCAGGTCGCCTCGTTTCATGCCTTGAATCCTGCAACGGGAATAAGGCGGCACAGTACGCAGTACGGAGTACGGGGTACGGGGTACGGGGTGACGCAGTCAGGACATGGAACCCGGTACTCGGTAATCCGAACTCGGTACTCGGTACTCCGTACTCGGTACTCTTTTCCTGCCTCAATCGCGCTGGACGCCTTGCACGTCGATCTTTAAGATCCCTGCCCATGGGAGTGGCATGATGCCGAGATTTGTCGTCGATTTGGAACGGCTGAAGTATCTGCATTGCGGGCTGGGGCAGTTTAGCCTGCACTTCGGTCGGGCATTGCTCGCCGCCGCGCCCGATGATTGGGAGCCGGTCTTCCTCATCCCACCGCAAGCCGAATCGCTGTTCTCGTCGCGCCCGCGGATATTGACGGCCAACGTGTGGCGGAAAGAGGAGCTTCATCAATGGCTGCGTCCACTGACTGCTTTCTGGCGACATTTGCCGTTGAACGATCTATGGCACGTCACCCATCAGGATTCCAAGTATTGGCCGCTTGATCCGCGAGTGCCCGTGGTACTGACGATTCACGACTTGAACTTTCTCCGGACCAAACCCGTTCGCGTGATTCGCCGGCGATTGCGGAAACTGCAAAGCAAGATCGACCGCGCAACTGTTCTCGCCTCCGGATCCGCACATGCCGCCGGTGAGATTCGCGAGCACTTTCACCTCAACGACAAGCCGCTGCATGTCATTCCAAACGGCGTTTGCCTGGACTCCGCCGTGGTACCGGCGCGGCCCGCCATCGCGACGGACGGCGCTCGATTTCTTTTCACCCTAGGCGACATTCGTCCGTCGAAAAACTTCCACGTGCTGGTGGACATGCTGGCTCATCTGCCTGGACTGACACTGATCATCGCAGGCTCGAAACAGGACCCGTACGCCGCGGCGATTGAACGCCGCGCTTCCGAAGCCGGACTGGCCGATCGTGTGAAATTGCCGGGTCGGATCACGGACGGAGAACGGTTGTGGCTTTACCAGCATTGCGAGGCGCTGGTGTTCCCGTCGCTGGCGGAGGGATTTGGGTTGCCCTTGATCGAAGCGATGCAATGCGGACGCCCCGTTTTTTCGTCGCGCTGCACAAGTCTGCCCGAAGTGGGGGGCTCGCTGGCGTTCTACTGGGACACGTTCGACGCGGAGAGCATGGCGGCTGCCGTTCGGAACGGCTTGCAACAGTTTGCCACCGATGCGAGCTACGCCGATCGGTTGCGCGCCTGGGCCAATCAGTTCACGTGGTCGCGGGCGGCCAGCGCTTATCTTGACCTCTATCAGGGTCTGTTATCTGGTTTCAAATCCGGTTCACGACCGGCGGCATGAGACGCCGGCGCGGTAGTGTGGCCGACCGGGGGAAGCACGTACGTGGTTTCGCGGCAGCCGAACACGGAACAGGCGCCAGTGTATTGCCAGCAGTCTTGATGATGCGGCGTTTTACAACGGCGGCAGACTACCATCTGATCTTGTATTCTTTCCCCACAAACTTTGCAGATCACATGATCGAGCGGCTGAGCCTCATCCGTGTGCAAAAACTGGATTCCAACCGCCTTGGCGAGCATGCACTGATCGTAGAATTCGAGTGCACCCTGCACGAATTGCGCCGGCAATACGCCATGCAGCTTGGGCCACGGCTTCTCCACAAAGATGCTGCCACCCTGAATCAACACATGTAGTCGCCGGTCAGGACCGAGGTTTGACAATCGCTCGATTTGCCAACGCACACCCGACGTCAAAAGTTGATTAACTTCGGAAGAATCCTGTCCCAGCACCTCAAATGCACTCCCGAATTCTCCTCCGACCTCGACCGACTGCCACACTCGCAAGTACTTTTGTGGTCGTTCGGATGCAGTGCGACTGATTATTTCGCAGCGTATTCCCGCATGTGGCCAATAAACGCGCACCTGGAGGGACGGGCCGGAAAACGGTCTTTGTGATCCACCCTCGGAGACCGTCGCCCAAGTTTCACCGTAACGCAATCGCAAGGAGGGATTGCTGAACAAGCCGCCGCGCTGGTGCAACCCTCCAAACTGCCGCGCCAGTTGTGCGAACAGTTGTCGTTGCTTCCTGCGCCGCGAGAATCGTCCAGTCGCCGACGCTACGATCCACAGGGCGGCAACCACGAACAACAAGAACGTTGCGAAACATCCCATGTGGTCTTACTCATCGCCGATGTACAGCACGTCGTCCCCAGTGGCGAACCGACGGCCGGGAGTGGAAACGATGCGGACGGGAATATTCGGCGTCGGAGTGTCTTCGCCAATGAAGAGGATTTCCTTGGAACTGTTCTGACGATCGGGCTGTGAACTGGGTGGACTGGCCGTGTCCCACAGCGGTCGAACGTCGACCGGCAATTCGAATTCGCGCTGACTTTGAAACCAGATTCGCGCGGCGGGGTTGCTGGCACGGTCTAAATTCACGAACGCGCAACGTGCTACGTCCCAGAGCCGTTGGGCGACGACCGCCAGGTTCCGGTCGGCAGTCCATTCGATATTGATCTCCCGCAAGTTGACCAAGCCACTGTATGAAACATTGGGATGAAAGATGGGAGATAGCCAACGAATGTCGGGTGGACTTTCGGGAAACGACATCGGCAATCGCAATTCAACACGATGCGAGTCAACCCAAGCAGGTACCGCATTGGCCGAGAAACCACGCGCGAGCCCTCGTCCCTGAAAATGCAATTCTGCTCGATCCGCCCGGTCCACTGCCGTCTCGACTACCAAGATCGAACTCTGCAATGCCATCGCGCGCAATGCCTCAAGGTCCGCGGCGAAACGGGCCGGACGTTCCATTGATTCCATGCGACATTACTCCCGGTTTTGTGTCACGACCCAGTGCCACACAACTCAGTCCGACTCGTCGTT
>CAZFLF010000666.1:0-4581 GCA_964519825.1 uncultured Pirellulaceae bacterium
AATCAACAGGCTAGCTCGAGTGGAAGGAGTCAATGTCATGGGTGTGTCCTACTGTATACACAAGCGAACATGCCGAGAGTTACACGAAATATGTCCCGGCTCAGCTTTTCCGGCTCAGAATCTCTTCAAGCTCATCGATTAAAGCCACTTGCCCAGCGTTGATCTTCCGTCGCGCCACAGCAACGTTGAAGAATTCCGCTCGGTCGATCTCTGGGAACTCCATCTGTCGCCCCGACCGTGGCGGCCATTCCATCGTGAACGTGTTGCTGACAATTGCACTTGGATCGCAGTCCCCCAAGAACGCCCAGGCGTGAACGGTCTTTCCTCCGCGTTGCTTTACCGGCGACAGAGCGATGAATGGGCCTGTAGGAGCTACGCCGATCTCCTCCGCAAACTCCCGCTTAGCGGCTTCGAGCTTGTCTTCGCCCGGTTCGATCTCCCCCTTCGGAATTGACCACGCTCCTTCGTCCTTATTTCGGAAAAATGGACCACCGGGATGGGCAAGAAGAACCTGCAAGTTGTCACCGTGCATGCGATACATCAGCAAACCAGAACTGACACGGGACATAGACACCACCTAATGCTCGTCACCGTGAAACCATGTGACCTCACGTGGAGCGGCCTGATTCCTGTGACCAAAGACGAATTGCCGTTGCACGGGGGATTAAGGAATCTGAAAAGCCTTCACGTCGTCACGCGTCGGCTCGACGACAACGAATTTGAGCAGGTGTGCAAAGAACCCGAACCGCTGATTGTTCTAGCCAGCACAACCGCTAGCACACGCCCCACATTGGTCCAAGAATTTCAGTACGGCTAAATCCGACGGCAAGTATCCGGCTGCAACTTGCCACTGGTATCATCCGATGATACTATAACTTGGATGGGAAAGCACGACAGAACCCTCTCGGCGATTTTTGCCGAACCGGCAAAGTCGGACATTAAATGGCGCGAGATAGAAGCATTGCTTAAGAATCTTGGCGCGGAAATTACTGAAGGATCTGGATCGAGAGTTCGGATTGCGCTAAACGGCAGGCGAGCGGTATTTCACCGTCCCCATCCAAGTCCAGAAACTGACAAGGGAGCCGTGAAGTCAATGCGACGGTTCCTGACCGAAGCGGGCATTAATCCGTAGGCCAACAGGCGGGTATTAGACCGCCGGCAATTAGGTGATTGAACATGACCACAACTTCAAGAATTCAAGGCAGCTTGAGATTCGGACCTCATGCGGGCTATTACGGCTTGGCGAACTACGACGACGAGGCCCGGATCTTTCACGGCGAAGCGATCGGGCTTCGCGATGTTGTGACGTTTCAGGGCACGACCGTGGAGGAACTGGAGAAAGCCTTCACGGAGTCGGTGGATGATTATCTAGCGTTCTGCAAGGTAAGAGGCGAGAGCCCAGAAAAGCCATTCTCTGGAAAATTCATTACCCGCGTAGCACCGACGCTTCACAAGCGATTGAGCCAAGCAGCAGAGCTTCGCAGTCAGAGCCTGAATGCGTATGTAGAGTCAGTATTGCGCAAGGCGGTGACTCGCAGCCCAGAGCGGCGACTATTACGTCGGTCCGCAAAACGGAGAAGCGAAAGAACGGCAAGCGTTAGCAAGGGGGCAACTGGGCGGGTGAGTAGGCGCGCAAAAAGGGAAAAAGTGTAAGCGGTAGCGAAGTGGAGGATGACCACGTTTGCAAGTACGGGTTCAGCAGCTTGTTTCGGGATTGGCTTAGTCGCCAGGCAAGTCGCTGCGGTCGATGATTGCGCCTTCCAGCTCGATTTTGAGGCCACCGTCGAAAAGCGACGAGCAGTATTCTTCAAGCAAGTGTCGGTAGTCTGAACAGAGGCATTCGTCTTTGCCTCACATGGCGCAAACCTCGCAAGGCGATGGTATTAACTGGATTGCTCCGTGCCGCTAGTAAAGTCGGCTTGACTAACGGCTAACTATAGGAAAGACTTCTTTACTAGACGAACGGCTTAGTAAAGGAGCATTAACCGGCGATGAAACGGGAAACTGGTAACTACCGTGTGACTTCCGCTGGGGGCGAACAGGTGCGGGCGTTTGTTCCGTTCCCCCTGCCGCCTCAGACCCCCGCACTGGTAATTGATGAAGGATTGGCTACTCGATTGTCTCAGGCGATGGCATCCGTGGGTCGGTTGGCAGTTGCCGGAATGATGGTGCCGAGCGCCGAATGGTTTCTCTACGGCTTTATCCGCAAAGAGGCGGTCATCTCCTCGCAGATCGAAGGAACGCAATGCACGTTGGAAGACGTCCTGACCTTCGAGGCGACTCAGAAGACGGACCGACCTGATGACGTCCAGGAGGTCAGTAATTACGTCGACGCCTTGAATTTCGCGCGCCGGGAGATTGAACGACCCGATGGACTTCCGCTGAGTACCCGCTTGCTGTGTGGGGCGCACAAACGATTGATGCGCGGGGTCCGTGGCGCGGAAAAGCAGCCGGGCGAAATCCGCACATCGCAAAACTGGATCGGCGGTACGCGACCAGGGAATTCCGTTTTCGTGCCACCGCCGCCCGACATCGTGCTCGCGGCCATGTCGGAGTTGGAGCAGTGGATTTACACAGAAGATCCATTGCCACCGCTGGTGCGCGCGGGGCTGGCCCACGTCCAATTCGAAACCATCCACCCGTTTCTGGACGGCAACGGACGCATCGGTCGGCTGCTGATCGCCTTGCTGGTGGAGCATTGGGGGCTGCTTCCATCGCCTCTGTTGTACCTGAGCGTTTCGTTTAAGCGGCGACGCGACGAATATTATCGACTCTTGTCGGCCGTCCGAAACGATGGAGATTGGGAGGGATGGACTGCCTTCTTTCTGGATTGCGTTCGTGAAGCGGCCGACGATGGCGTCACCACGGCCCAGCGGATGTTTGCGCTGTTAAATCGAGACCGCCAAGCTTTGCTCATGCACCAGCGCGTCACGCTCCCAGCCGTTCGGTTGTTTGACCAATTGCCGACGCATCCTATCGTAACGCTTGCGCGCGCCATGGACTTGCTGACAACGACCAAGCCAACCGCATCGAAAGCGATCGACGCCCTGCAGCAGGCGAAGATTCTGCGCGAGGTCACTGGCAGGCAGAGGGATCGCGTCTATGCCTACCATGGCTACCTCGAGCTATTAACCAAGGACACGGAATAATCGTTTGAAGATAAGTCCGCCTGCTTCGCTGGTCTTAACAGAACGCCCCGAAACTGTTGTGGAGTGCTGGGACTTGTCACAGCTTTTGGATTTTTGGAGGGATGTCAACGCTCATTGTTTCGTCCTTTCTTATCAACTCAGTCTCGCGCGATACCGCGCGCTGTCATCTAGCGGAAGGAGAGGGAGTCGAACCCCCAAGGCTCATCGCTCGACCGGGTTCAAACCGGTTCCCGTCACCCATCGGGTTGCCCTTCCGTTTGCTCCTTATTCCAGCAGCCCGACCAGGATTCGAACCTGGAACAACTCGTTAGAAGCGAGACATGATGTCCGTTTCACCATCGGGCTAACTCTTCATCTCTTCAGCGGAAGGCGTGGGATTTGAACCCACATGACCGCAGTTAAGGGTCGCACGGTTTAGCAAACCGGCCCGGCGAGCCGTATCCGGCTACCTTCCAAGTTTTTGACAGTCAATTCGCGGTTGTTGCTCGCGGAGACTTTTCCATACCGTTTTTCCGTACCGTTCGTGCAGTCGCACAAGTTGAACCTTTCTGACGTCGATTGTTTTGCATTGGCCAACCGGTGGTTTCACAAACACAAACGGCAGGCAAATCGTTTTCACCTTCAGTGGCATGCCGCTGTCTGCAGGGATGCAACGTATGCGCACCAACTCGTCGCGCTTGGTCGCCTCGAGGTCAAACCACAAAAACGACGGGCATTCGAGCACCTCATTCAATACGGCGACGAAGTCCCCACACTTCAAATCTTCCGGAGCGACCGAAGCGGCCAGCGTTGTATTCTCAGTGGTTGGAAAATCAGTCTTCATGTTCTGCCTAAGTGGACTCACCGGGAGTTGCACCCGGATTATCAGCGTGCGGAGCTGACGTCTTCCTGTTGGACCATGAGCCCGTTGCATCGAGCGGAAGCCGTGGGACTCGAACCCACAAGCGATAAGTTCGCCGCCTGTTTTCGAGACAGGTTCCTCATCCAGCCGGGTGACTTCCGTTGTTCCTTCGTTGCTGTATTCGTTTAACGGCAAGCCGAAGGCGACTGTATTTCAGCGTGATTCGCAGTCGCCTTCGGCTTGCCGTTAAACAAGAGCTGCGGGGGCTGGACTCGAACCAACATGAAGACGTTCAGAGCGTCTCATCCTGCGTCCGACGACCACGTCTCCGCCGCGGTGCCCGGCGGATTACCAGCTTTCCCACGTCCTGAGAATCGCAAAGGAAAAAAGCGTCAGCGGGAGTTGAACCCGCACTTCCGCCATGGCAAGACGGCAGGCTACCGCTACATCATGAGCGCGTTGTCAGGAAACCGAGTTGTCAAAGATCACAACGCAAATGACCAAATCCCAATGACCAATGTCCAATACAGACTCCTTGGTCATTGGTCATTCGGGCTTGGTCATTTCTTTCTGTGGTAGCCCTGAGAATCG
>CAZFLF010000667.1:0-4579 GCA_964519825.1 uncultured Pirellulaceae bacterium
GGTCGCCATCCGATTTCTGGTTACGGACCAGATAGTTAATTCCGGCCTCCACCACCTGCCTGTGCGGATCGTCGTAATGGCTGTAACCTGCGCCAAGAAAAGCCAGCAACGCCAGACCCGTAGAAGCCGTGTTGGCGTCGATCGTTCCAACGCCGGCCTGTGTGTAGCCAGGACGGCCAACGCCGAATTCGCGTAAGTCCCAATGACCGTCCGCGGACTGGTGGCGGGCCAAAAACTCCAAGCCCAACTCGACCGCGCGTTCTGATTCGGCAGTTCCACCCAGGCTTTCGGCTATTTTCCCTCGACCAGCCCTGCCGCGCTGTCGGTAAGCTGGCGCGGGGTCGGCACGAGTGTCTAGCGATAAGCGCCCGCTCGCCTTGTTCAGGATAAATCGCCCACCATCGCCACGAACAATCTCGCTTTCCGTCCGCGCGCGCCGACTCGGGACGCCAATGCTTGAAGTCGCTTCTCCCCCCGCGACGCCAATGCCCGGATCCGACGATCCAGTCGGCGAACCGGGGAGCGCGGCCGGCCGTCGAGGACCACCGGCACTTCCGCTCGATTCCTGAGGACCCACCGCTGACGAACCATTTCCAGACTGGCCCGATGAGGTACCTGCCAAAGTTCCGCCACTCGGCCCTTGACCGTCTCCCTCAGTGTTTCCAGGTATGCCGGTCCCGTTTGACTTGCCAATTCCTGGGAACCCTGCGCCGACGCCTGGCCGAGGGCTCGTGCCTCCTGCGATACCGCGTGCCCCAGAACCGCCCAGGCCAGCAACAGTTGAATTGCCGGAGCCGCGACCAATCCCGGAACCACCACCTGAACCTGGTCCACCCCCTGAACCTGGCCCACCACCCGTGCCCGGTCCACTACCCAAACCTGGTCCACTACCCGAGCCCGGTCCACCAATCGAGCTCAGCTCTCCGATTTGCCCCGATCCTCCGATCGGACCTGGCCCCGCCATTCCGCCAGACGGCCGTCTCAGTCCAGCGGTCGCTGAACTGGCTGCTGCGGGACCGGGTTCACCGCGCCCGTCACCGCGGCCGACCGTGCCAGACGCAGACGGAGATGGAAGACTCGGTTCGTTGGCCACGCCCCCTCCGCCGCCATTCACCGCGATTTGGCTGCGACGTGCAAACGGGGTAACGGCTCCCGGTCGTCCTCCAACATTGCCACCTGAATCGGATCCCTCGATCCGACGCGCAATGCGTACTTGTCCGCCAACCGCTGGTTGTGAGAGACCCGATCCTCCGGCGATCGGCGCTCCACCGCCCGTCATGGTTGTTACACGATTGGATTGACCACGACCGTTCGTATTTGCCGGTTCCGCAGGTCCGGGTCTCGATGGGCC
Organism: uncultured Pirellulaceae bacterium; assembly: GCA_964519825.1. Classification (GTDB taxonomy): domain Bacteria; phylum Planctomycetota; class Planctomycetia; order Pirellulales; family Pirellulaceae; genus CAZFLF01. The sequence continues at coordinate 1,352 of CAZFLF010000667.1, forward strand.
GGCGAAGGGAGTCGGCGTTTCTCCAACTTGAGGGGTTGGCAACTGCGAAAGCTGAGGCGTCGTGCGCGCGGGGAGTTGCGGATTCCCGATTGCCGGGAGATTGGTCTGCTCCAAGGATCGCCGCGTCGCGTCCGAGCCCCGCATGGTTGCATTTGCGTCCGCGAAAGAACCCACAGCCTGACGCCCGTCGATACGCACTTCGGGCTGTTGTTGACGGGCCGACAGCGGGGCATCGGTTTGCGGTGCGACTTGCGGCGCCGTGATCGGAGCGGCTTCAGAAGCCGATTCCGTGGCGGGAATCGGCGCAGCCATGGGTAGGCGCTTGAGCTGCGCGGCGGACAACTGTCCCGGGCGAACCGCGGATGCATCCGCACGCGCAATGTCCATGGGAGCGATTTCGGTCGACTGACTCTCCGGCTCGGTAGCAGGCTGGACTTTCGCCGCCTCCGGAATGGGATCCTCGGGTGGTTGTGAAAGCCGATCGACCGCTACCGTTTCGTCGCGACTTTCGGTCTGCACCAAACGGTCCAGCCCCTGCTCGAGGATCCTTTTCGTCAGTTGTTTGCCGTCGCTTGGCAGGGACACAATTTTGAAAGGACGGTGTTGACTTGGTTTTTTGTCGGGAATGCGAGGCGTAATCAAGGTGTCCGCATAGTGCAGCCCCGTAAGCATCCCTAAATGCACTAGCAGGCCGAGGCACAAAGAGAACTGCATTCGCCGTACGTGCGTCTTGTTCTTAACGCGGAGCGCGTTCCAAAGTAGAGCGCCGACAATTAATGCCAGCGCCAGTAATTGGACCCAGGCACTGGCAGCAAGCTGCTTGGCATTGTCCGCGATGCCCGCTCGTCCAAAATCGCCGAACGCGATTATCAGCCCGGCGATGCAGGCTGCGAGGACCAACAGCACGCAGTTGACCGGCCACAACCGTTCCTCAAAACGAGTCGTTGTCGATTCGTGTGGGTCGCGGGGCGGTAACGGTTTTTTGTCAGGCATAGGAACCGCGTTAAGACTTGTTAAGCGCCTCGAGGCGTTGCTGCGCTAGCTTGGCTTTGTCGCTTTGCGAATGTTTGCTGGCGACCTCTTGATACGATTGAATGGCCTGCTCTTTTTTCCCGATGGCTTCGAAACAACGGCCGGCTTCGTAATGCGCATTTGCCTGCCACTCGGGATAGTTATAACCGGTCGCTGCTTTCAAAAAGCAACGAATGGCTTCCTTGTGATCTTTCTTGTCGAAGTAGATTTCACCGGACATGAACCACGCTCGTGCGGCCACTTCGCGCTCGGTCTTTTCCGGAACCGTTCGGTACAAGGCCAGCGCTTTGTCCATTTTCCCCAAGCTTTGGTTGGCCCATCCTTGTTCGTACAAGGCCTCGCCTAGGTAGTCAGACTGGGGGTAGTCGCGGGAAAATTGCTCCAGAAGCGTCAGGCATCGCCCCCAATCTTTGAGTTGGGCTGCCGCCTGGCCCGCGTGCAACAAAGCCAGCGCGGCGAATTCCTTGCCGGCGGGATTCTTGACTTCCGCGTAGAGGGGCAGAGCCTCGGAAAACTTTGACTGTTTGAACAGGCATTCGGCCTGCATGAAGACCGCGTCGCCGACCAACGGCCCTTGTGGGTAGCTGTTGCGCTGTGACGCAAACACTTTGAGCCCGTCATCGAAGCGGTCCTGCCGATAGAAGCTCCATCCGAGTTTATGCAGGGCCTTTTCACCCAACTCCGATTTGCCCGCCTTCTTTTCCGCATCGTCGTAGTAACCAGCCGCCTTCTTATAGTCGCGTTGTTGATAGTAATATTCGCCAGATTGGAACAGACTTTCCGCGGCCAAAGGGCTGTTCTGGTGTTGACTCGCCAAGCGGGCGAACAACTCCACAGCCTCGGCGTCTTTGCTTTGATCCTTCAGGGCCCAGGCCAGTTCGTACAGGGTTTTGTCGGTGCCACTGTATTGCGGATAATCTCGCAGCAAAGATTGGAATGTGGCGATCGCGTCGACCCGCTTGTCGAGCGCCACCTGGCAAACTCCCAACACGTACCGTGCATCGGCGATATCCGTTGCGGATGAATTGTTCTTAAGAAATGCATTCAGATCTTCGACGGCAGGCGAGTATTGCTTCAGTTGTTGACGGGCCAAGGCGCGGGCGTAGTAGCCGCGCGGCGCAATCTGATGTTGGGGGAATCGTTCGAGAAGGTCTGTGAACGTCTTGGTGGCGGCCGGGTAGTCCGTTTGGCTAAGCTGCGACCATCCCAACCCCAATAAGGCGTACGGTACGATAGCGCCTGTGGGCCACTTTTGCAGCACCAATTGGTATTGCGCACTGGAAGTATTGAAGTCCTTGGACGCATAGGCGTATTCCGCCAGTCGGTATTGTGCGCGATCCAAGAACTCGCTCTGGGGATACTTCTCAATCAGTTTTTTTAGAACGGTGATTGCGGCATCGAGGTTATCGACCTGGCGATACGCAGAGGCTAATGCGAGACACGTTTCGTCGGCCTGTCGCCAACCGGAATCGGCCTGCAGCGAGGCCTTAAGATAGCGGGCGGCCGGTTCGAATTGCTTCAGCTCGATTTGTGCGCTACCGGCCAGGTAGTTCGCTTCGGCCACTAACGCCGGCGCCTGGAGGGTAGGCAATGTCGCGTTGACCGCAGCCACCGTTTCGGCGAACTTCTTTTGCAGGAACAGCGACAGGACGGATCGCACTTTCCACTGACCTGCATCGGCATGGGCCGAATGCTTGTCGAGGAGCTTCCGGTACAGGTCGTCGGCCTGTGCAAATTCTTTCAATTGCAAATGGCTCTCCGCGGCGATATACGTCACATCTGGTTCCAACGCATGGCCGGCGTAAGCCTTTAAGAATTTCGCGCTATAATCCGATGCCTGCCGGTGGTCGCTCGTGCCCAACGCTGCGAAAGCGGCCATATACATCGCCTGCGGAGCTAATACGTCCTGAGGATGCTGGGCCGCGATGGCGGCATACAACCCCACTGCTTCCTTTCGCCGTTCGGGGATCTCATACACAACATCCGCCTGGTCCAGCACCAATTGCACGGCAAATGGAGTGTTCGCGGCCTTGGCCAAACCTTGTTTGACGGCCTGCAAGGCAGAAGCAGGCTGCTGCTCTTTCAAATAGCTGCGCACGACCCAATGAACTGCTTCGGCACCCAGCGCACCCTCGGAATCCACGACCTTATCCAGAGCCGCACGCGCCACAGGATAATCGCCTTTCAGGTAGGCGC
>CAZFLF010000668.1:0-4575 GCA_964519825.1 uncultured Pirellulaceae bacterium
GCAAAAGTGCGTGAATCGCATGGGTGGAATTGACGAAATGACCAAGCTCGAATGACCAATGACCAAGCCAAGCGAAGAATCGGGACAGGATAGTGGGCGTCGTTTCGATTTGGAGGAACGGACTGCTCAGTTCGGCGAAGTCGTAATTCAGTTTTTGAAACAACTACCATCAAATGACATTACGTCTCCCCTGATTCGCCAGTTGGTTCGTTCAGCGACAAGCGTTGGTGCCAACTATTGTGAAGCAGATGAGTCTGGATCGAAGAAGGAGTTTCGGCATCGGATTGGTGTTTGCAAAAGAGAGTCAAAAGAATCGAAGTATTGGTTGCGGATGCTAGCGACGGTTGTTCCAGATCAACGCGACCAGGCACGACAGTTGTGGAAAGAAGGTGACGAACTAAACCGGATCTTCGCGGCTATTTTTCGTAAACTCAGTGACACTTAACGACTCAAAAAACCTCAACGCAACGATTGGTCATTGGTCATTCGAACTTGGTCATTTACGTGGTCATTGGTCATTGGGACTTGGTCATTTACTTGGTCATTGGTCATTGGGATTTGGACATTTACCTATCTGGTTCCCAATAGTGGACGACTTCCAATCATGAAAGAGCACATATGCCAAAACCCCTGAACATCGGCATGATCGGCTACGGCTTCATGGGCCGGGCGCATTCGAATGGCTATTGCAGAGTGAATAATTTCTTCTACCTGGAGTATCGGCCGGTTTTGAAGGCGGCCTGTGCTCGGGACGCGGAAGCGGTGCAAGCGTTCGCGGACAAATGGGGTTACGAATCGATCGAAGTCGATTGGCGAAAGCTTCTCGAGCGGAAGGATATCGACGCGGTCGACATTTGTGTGCCGAACAATTTGCACAAGGAAATCGCGATCGCGGCGGCGAAGGCCGGCAAGATGATCCTCTGTGAGAAGCCGCTGGCGATGAACGCTGCCGAGGGGGAAGAAATGTGCGCGGCGGTGGAGAAGGCCGGCGTGCCCAATATGGTCTGGTACAACTATCGCCGCGTCCCGGCCGTCACGCTTGCCAAACGTCTCATCGAAGAAGGGCGGCTGGGAAAAATCTTCCACTACCGCGCCAACTTTCTCCAGGACTGGACAATCTCGACCGAAGTGCCGCAGGGCGGCCACGGGCTGTGGCGATTAGATGTGAATGCCGCCGGTAGCGGCGTGACGGGCGATCTGCTGGCCCACTGCATCGACACGGCAATTTGGTTGAACGGCCCGATCCGCGACGTCAACGCGATGACTGAGACATTCATCAAAGAACGCAAGCACACTTTGACGGGCAAAGTCGAGCCGGTCGGCATCGACGACGCTTGTGCGTTCTTGTGCCACTTTGCCAATGGTTCGCTGGGTCTGTTTGAATCGACCCGTTACGCGCGCGGCCACAAGGCGCTGTACACCTTTGAAATCAACGGCGAGAAGGCGTCGATCAAGTGGGATCTTCAAGACCTACATCGGCTCGAATATTTCGATCATGGTGACGAGAGTAAGCTCCGCGGCTGGCGTTCGATCCACGTCACCGATCACGGCGGTGAGCACCCGTACATGGACAAGTGGTGGGTGCCGGGCTTGCAAATCGGCTACGAGCACAGCTTCGTGCATCAGGTCGCCGACTTCCTGGAAGGCATTGCGAAAGGCAAGCTCGCCAGCCCAACGTTTCGCGACGCGCTCGAGACGCAAAAGATCTGCGATGCGGTGTTGGCCAGCGCAAAGAACCGGCAATGGATGGAAGTGCCGAAATGACCAAGTTCGAATGACCAATGACACGCTTCACATGTACTCTTGATGGACCGGCTTGATGATGACTTCCGGCACGTGTGCACGTGGTGGAAGGCAAGCGATGGCGAGGACGAGTTGTCCGACGTCGCCCGGTTGCAGGATCGCGGCTTTGTGAGCGTCGCTCACGGGCGCGGGGCGATGTTCCAGTATCGGGGTATTCACCTCGCCCGGAAAAACGTTGGTGATTCGCACGCCGGTTTGGGTGTTCTCGTTGGCGACCGCGGTGCCGAGCGCTGCCATCGCAAACTTGGAGGCGCTGTAAGCCACGCCGCCGAGCGCCGTAGCGCGTTTGCCGGAAATCGACGAGATGTTGACGATCAATCCATCTCGGCGTTGTTGCATTTGCGGCAATACTTCGCGCATGCAGTTGTAGGCGCCGGTCGCGTTGGCACCCAGGACATAGTCCCATTGTTCCGGCGACATCTCGGACATTTTTCGCATCTTGATGTTGACGCCGGCGGCATTGACGAGAATATCGATCCGTTGCAGTTCCCGGTTTGCCCATTCGAATAGCCTTCGAACCCCCTCACGGTCCGCCACGTCGCAGGCCTGGAACGTAATCGCCGGCGTTCTGCTCCAACTTGCAGCGGCGGCGCGCAGCACTTCTTCGCGTCGGCCGCTGATCGCAACGCGGCAACCTTCTTCCGCAAACGCCTGGGCGATGCCGAGCCCAATCCCCGAACCGCCCCCCGTGATGAGTGCCGTTTTGTTGTGGAGTTTCATGGCATAGATCCGCGATCCTGGGGAGTGAATCGACCAACCGGGTCACCAATTTGAGCGCGCCGCCGATCTCCCACAAGTAGGCTCGTGCTTGCGACAACGCTGCACGCAACGAATAATTGGAACGACATGGCAGCACTCACCGCTCAAATTGATTCCGCCGTCGAAATTGTTACGCCAGAAAACATCGCGTTTCGCTACCGCGTGGCGGGTCCGTTTCGCAGGTTGCCGGCCTATCTGCTGGACTTGCTGATCCGCACGGCGCTGGTGGTGGCGGTTTTTATCTCACTGCTCTTCGCGGGAGCGTTTGTGGGGGGCATTGCCTTCGCAATGATTATTATCACGCATTTTGTGATCGAGTGGTTTTACGGCGGCTTCTGCGAAACGTTTTTCAACGGCCAGACGCCCGGGAAGCGCGTGATGGGAATCCGCGTCCTGTCGGTGGACGGGCAACCGATCACGCCGATTCAGGCGGTGCTGCGCAACATCTTGCGGTTCGTTGATATGATGCCGCTGCTGTCGTTGCAGATTTTTGTGGACGAGTTGCCGATGTATGCGATTCCCACTTTTGGAATGTCGTTGGTGTGTGCGGCAATGTCGCCACGCTTCCAACGCATCGGTGACATTGTGTGTGGGACGATTGTGGTGATCGAGGAGCGGCAATGGTTGACCGGCGTTGCCAAGCTTGACGACGCCCGCGCCGCTCAGCTTGCCAGTTACATCCCGATGGACTTTCGGATCAACCGCTCATTGGCTCGAGCATTGGCGGCGTATGTGGACCGGAGGCGATTCTTCTCGCCCGCCCGTCGCCGTGAAGTTGCCCATCATTTGGCGGAACCGCTGTTGTCAAAATTTGGTTTTCCGCCCGATACAAGTTACGACCTGCTGCTGTGTGCTCTGTACTACCGCGCCTTCGTGGCAGACCGCGGAGAAGTAGACACCAAGTGAAAGTCTCTGAGTTACTACAACAACGGCGCAAGAACTGGCAAGAGCTTGAGCAGCTTTGCGAGCAAGCCCAGAATCGGCGGAAGAGCCGGCTCACTCCTGCGACCGTGTCACGGCTGGCATCGTTGTATCGCGCCGCGTGCGCCGACCTGGCGCTGGCCGAAGCCTATCAGTTGCCGCCGAACACCGTCGATTATTTGCACCGTCTCGTTGGCCGGGCCCACAACCAGCTCTATCGGAGCCGCCATTTTGATCTGGCTTCCTGGGCACATCTGCTGTTGCACGAAGCGCCGCAGCGCATCTTCAATGATCGCTGTGTGCAAGTGGCTTTTTGTACGTTCTGGGGCGTGTTTATCTTGTCGGCGTTGCTCGCTTTCTCGAAGTCCGTGTGGCCCAACTACGCGGAACAAATTCTGGGGGAAGGGATGGTGGAAACGCTCGAGACCAATTTTAAGGAACCGATGAAAGGGCGGGATCCTCAGTTAAATTACATGATGGCTGCGTTTTACATTCACCATAATACAGGGATCGGGTTGAAGTGCTTTGGGTCTGGTTTGGCAGTGGTCCCCGGCATTTTCATCTGCATCTACAATGCGGCCGTGCTCGGAGCGTCCTTTGGATATATGGCACGCCCGGAAGTCGCGGAGGGAGTTAACTTCTTTCATTTCGTCACCGCGCATGGACCGTTTGAATTGACCGCGATTGTGCTGGCCGCGGGCACGGGGTTGCGTTTGGGTTGGTCTTGGATCTTTACCGACGGTTACTCTCGGGCAGCTTCGTTACGACGTACCGGCGAGTACTGCATGCCGATGATGGGCGCGATGATGGTGCTGTTTTTCTTGGCGGCACTGATCGAGGGTTTCCTGTCGCCGTCGGCCGCGCCGTACTGGGTGAAGGCAGTCGTGGCGATCTTGTCGAGCGGCGCGCTCATGTTCTATTTCGTCATTCTCGGTTTTCCACGCAACGAGCGCGAAATCATCTAGGGGGGCAGGACCGCTGCCCCAATTAGGAACCGACCCGTGCAACTCGACCGCACATTGATCGCTGTTCACGAGCGCGGACTGCTGGAAACGTTCGATCTATCGCTGCATGTGGTACGCAAATATGCCT
>CAZFLF010000669.1:0-4573 GCA_964519825.1 uncultured Pirellulaceae bacterium
GGTGCGGCGCTCCGCGCCGCAATTCACGACGCGGAGCGGCGTGCCACACTAGAAACGAGGACCCGAGACGTCCAATCCCATCACTTGTCCTGCTGCGACGTCTTCCGAATTCGCCAGGCATGCCAAAGTGAAGGGACATCGGCTCGCCATTCGTTCAGAACGCAGGTCATGGCGGTGGCTTCCAGATTGGTCAGTACGATGGCCACAGCCGTGAACCGGAGCGGCCACTCTGGTCCGCCAGAGAACACGGCCAATGATGCCAGACTCACCAGTAGCCAACACGTCTTCGCGGCTCGCGTGTGATAGCTGGGCAAACGACGGTACTTGATCAGCCCCGCCAAGGAGGTCAGCGCAAAACTCGCGACGGCGGCGGCGATCCATGGCCACTCTCGACGAACGAGATCGCCATGCAGCCAGATCATGCCGAACAGCAGCGCTCCATACATCGCGGTATCGGCCACACTATCCAATCGCGCACCAAATGTCGTTTGCTGTCGCAATGCGATTGCCAGCTTGCCATCGATCCAATCCGACAGCAACAGCGCCGCCAGCAACCAGGCGAAGCCGGTGCGCAGCTGCGCAAATGCCAAGCCAACAAGCACCACGGAACCGACCAGTCGAAAGGCACTCAGCGCGTTGGGAATATTGAGCATGCGCGACTCACTGCGAAACTAAGCGTAAAGGAGTACAACGAAATAATAAAAGACCGGCGCGGTAAACGTGAGGCTGTCGATCCGGTCCAAGAGACCCCCTTGTCCCGGCAACAAATGACCGGTGTCCTTGACGCCTGCGTCGCGTTTGAGTGCGGACATGTTGAGATCGCCAAGGAATCCGGTTAGAGAAATGAGCAGGCACGCCAGTACCGCTCCAAAATATGGGAGTCGCAGTTCCGATCCCGCACAGCGCAACACCCACGGCTCGGCCAACGGCGTCAGCCAGGGTGCGAGAACGACTCCAAGTACGAGCGTCGAGACAACTCCGCCGACAAGTCCTTCCAGGCTTTTGTTGGGTGAAATACGCGGCGTAATCTTTCGCCGGCCAAATCGCCGACCCCACAAGGCCTGAAAGATGTCGTCGCCTTCGGTCAAGACGACCAAATAGACGAGCCAGCCTGCGGCGCCACCGACCGAATTCGACGTCGCCGGTAGCGTAAGCAGTCGTGCCGCGTGCGAGACCAGAAATACAAGCAAGCCGGTGCCCCAGGTCAGGCTCCCCACCGCTGCCAAATAACCGGTCGTCTTGTCCGATGCAATCAGGCACGTCGCGAAAAGTACAAAGCTGACCACTGGCACCGACATCGCAAACCAGACATCGTTTTCCCACCAAATGGCGGCGTACGTGAACGGAATCGCCAGGAAGGCCAGCAGCCGGCCGTGCGAGTCTCCGACTAGCCGATCTAATAGCCGAAAGTACTCGCGCAAACCAATCCCACTGACGATTCCGAACACGAGAATCCCGGCACTAGTTCCGACGTACGCAACCAAGCCCAGAATCGCCAAACCGATCCACCACACGACCAGACTTCCCAATCGTTCGCGGCGTCGCGTTGCCTCCGCCCCGCGCAAGGTGAGAAATCGGATGATGGAACCGATCGAGAGCACCGTGGCGACCAGGGCGAACGCGGCCGGCAGGCCGGGCTTCAACCCAAGAACTTCCATAACGGTTTGCAGAGCGGCATTCACTTCGACGAACCTACTTCCAGCTGCTGATTGTCTGGCGGCCCCGTTTCACGAAAACGTCGGGCGTCGCGGATCCATAGCAAGTGACTCGTCCGGCTTTCACCTCAAATCCCTGCCAACGGCCAACGATGTATCGGTGGCGGTCCGCGAGGGCTGCGCGATGGTTGCCATGAGAATCTCTCCGGGACTGAGAGTAGTCTGCAATTGTCCACCGGTCGCGGCAATTCCGACATTTCCGCGACCTTTGCAGGACTGGATCAGCCAGTTAAGATTGCGATGCCTGGAGGGTAACCGAATGGCTAGGAGCCTGATTGGAATTCAGGTGCCCCGCAAGGGGTTGCGGGTTCGAGTCCCGTGCCCTCCGCTGTGACAAATAATGTCACCCAATGCCAAACCCCTTGCGGCACAAGGGGTTTTCTTTTGCGCCCGTCGCGCGCGCTCAGCGACCCGCCTGCCGGTGATGACAGCCGATGCCATCCAATGACAGCCGTTTGGACATGCCTGAGTACATGCTGGAGTCCATGCCGAAGGCCGGCAGCAAGCCCAGGTAATCGCCGTTTGACGCCCAGGCCCCCCAACGACAGAGAAGTCGCAAGTACGAAATGGAGCGGCTACTCGGTGGTGATGAGCGCCAGAATCGCCTGCCTGATCGATTTGCGGAGGCGTGGCCACGCGGTCGCAATCCTTCTCAAGTCGGCGTCGAGTTCCGTACTGGCCGCTTTGATCTTCGATTCGTGCGGCGCAGCTTCATGAGGTGTTGCCGTCCGATGCAATGTGGGAAGTCGTTCGAGTGCCGCGTGCAAGTCTTGAGCTTGAAGCTGCGTGTAGACTCCCATCGTCAAGTTAATGTCGCTGTGTCTCGCCAGCCGCTGTGCAGTGGCCGGTGCGACGCCCGCACGCGCCAGGCTGGTGATGAACGTCGTTCGTTGCCCATGAAAATCAATCACGCGCCCGGCTTTGTCGACCGGTTCAATGCCTGCGTCGCGGAGGTCACGTTGGAACATTTTGGACGATCGGCGCCACCACGATCCTGGCCAGAGGATTCCGTTTTCGGTCCGAGTCTTTAGGTATTGTCGCACCAGATCGGCAATGTCGTTTGGCAGTGGCAGAACATCTGTTTGCCGACGCTTGGAGTGGCTTGCTTTCACGGTCACGGTTACCGGATCTACGGTCAGATCAAACGATGCGGCGTGGAGGCTCAGCAGCTCGCCGCGACGCAAGCCGGTTCTTTGGGCGAGCATGTAGATGACGGCTCGATCCTCGCCGCTCAACTTTCGAAACGTCCACGGGCTAGACAGCGTTGTCTTGATTAACCGCTGCGCTTCGTCGTCCGTTAATGCACGTCGCTCATGTCGCCGGTCCTCTTCCACATTGAGCGGTTCAAGGCCGATAGTTGGATCTGCCAGCAAGTACTTCTTCTTACTCAATAACCAACGGCAAAAGGAGCGGACCGCGACGAGGTCGGCGTTGACCGTCCGATAAGAAACTCCCGATTTCAGGCGTTTGCCTAAATACTCTTCCAATGCGCTTCCGGCTGATTGCAAATCGCCGAGTACGCTGCAACGGGTCTCGTGGAGCACAATGCTGATTAGGCGAATCGTCTCGGCAATGTGCCGATCGCTCCGTGCTTTAACCTCCAAGTGACGCTGGTAATCGTCAACGAAGCCTTGAATTGGCTTTTTCAATTGCGCGGTCGACGGATCGATGATGCCAGCAATTTGCCGCTCGACGTTTCGGATGAGATCGGCAAGCATCGCCTGGGCAGCGCTCTTGTCCTCACAAAGAGCGGTGCGCCGCACGACTCCGTCGGCATCGGTGTACTTGGCGTACCATTTGCGCAGCGTCTTCGTCGTGCGTTCTCCGGTCTCTGGGGTAACCTTTGTGTAGGTTGGTTTGAAGAGATGTGCCATAGAAGTGCGAGCGAATACTACTGTGTCACGTTCGACAAATCGAATCGAACAAAATCACCGTTTCATTTGCTGGCGTTGCGTACCGGCTGGACAACCTGCCTCTATCCAAGCGCGAATCTCAGCCGCGTTCCATCGAATGCTGCCGCCAAGACGAACCGGTGGCGGCAGTTTGCCGGCACTACGCAGTCGCCACAGTGTGCGAACTGAAATATCGAGGAGTGCGGCGAGACGCTCCGCCGATAAAAGTTGCATTTCCATTTGCTGGCCTGTGCTCACTTGGTCGACATTTGCAGGAACCGCTGACACGATGCACTCCTTCAAAGAAGGACGGCGACCACATCGGTCGCCGTCCATTGCCGTGAATCGCCTTCCTAGCTCGTACGCACTTCAGCCTCCCTGCGGGTGACGTAGTCCATTGCGAGCTGCAGCGCAGAGATCGCTTGTGGAAGCTCGGCAAGACCGAATGACGAGGATGACTTCCACTCGCTGCCGTCCCGATATCGGCGCTGAATCGTGACATTGTGCAGGGTTCGCTTGCCGCCTTCGGTGTCTACTTCATTTGCGAACACCGAAACCGATGCAGAACCAATACGAAACATCACCTCAGGTTTCATGACATTTCTCCTGTAATGTGAAGGAAACGAGATTCACGAGCTGTCCCAGACAACAGGTCTGGGGAAGAACACTATGCCAGCGTTGTCCTTTCGGCGCAAATGCCGAACGGAGCCGCTGGGACGCAAAGAAGAGGCGTCCAGCTCGGAAAAGATGGTTTACCTGCACATGGTTATCACTTGATCGCAAAATTGCGATTCTGGTGATACCCTCTGTACATCGTTCCCGTCGGGAACGCGCGAGGCAGTTACGGCTGCCCCGCGCTTTCGACCTAGGTTCCCCCTTGCCCGCAGCCGCAGCTCTCGTTGAACGTTAACTGCAACTCGGGCATCTCGACGAATCGATTCCACTCGCGGACGAGTTCCTCGCTGA
>CAZFLF010000670.1:0-4568 GCA_964519825.1 uncultured Pirellulaceae bacterium
TTAGCGAGCGAAGAAGAACTCCTGCGCCACATCGCCAAGCTGCAACTTCAGGACGCGTCCGCCTCGAAAAACTGATTTCCATTTCGCTCGGCCGCCTCTTGATCGGCGTCGCGAGCCGCTTCACGCTGCGCGGTGATCGCCGTGACGCGCGTCTTGCCACTCTCCCGAGACAGCACCACGCCCTGAGAAAACACAGGTTGGCAGTTGAACCCGTGAGCACCGCCAATCTGACACGCCTCTCTCGAACTCAAAACGCGTCGCGACACCACCACCGCACGACGCAGCGATTGTCGTGCCGAACAGTATTGGCTGCGGCCCCTTTTCTCTCGATATTATGCCTTTGTCTTGACGTACGTGCGAGACGCCACCATAGTCACCTCACTTCTTGTGCGACGTCCCAATCCACCGATCCGACGTCGACAGATTTGCCCAACCTCGATCTCCAACAGAGGCCCTCGTGCGCAAGCGTCTCGGCACCCACTCAAACTCCATCACTCGCAGTCGGCGACGTTTCCGCCCGCTAGGCGAACTGCTCGAACCGCGTCTCTGCCTGAGCGCCTTTTATGACTTCACCGTGGTCGCCAAGACCGGTGACCTCGGAACCACCGGCTTCACCCAGGTCCCTTCGATCAACGACACCGGCCAGGTCGCTGTCGTCGGCCACACTGCCAACGGCGACGTGATCCTCGCGCACGACGGTACGGCCCTGCAAAACCTCTCGGGCACGCCCAACGCCAACACGACGTATCTTGCTTCCGCACAAATCAACAATGCCGGTCAAGTGCTCGCTTCGGAGCGAGATTTCAGCCCGAATTTCCGTAGCCTGAAACTGTGGGACGTCAATAACCCGGGAACCGAAGCCTCTCTCGCCGGCAGCGGCGTCGCGGGAACTTCGATCCTCACCTTTGCGAGCCTGTCCAACACCGCAGACCCCGTGACGGGCGCAGGAATTGCGTTCGGGGCAATCGCTAGCCCCGGCGCCGGCGTCAGTTTACAGCAGCCCAATCCGCCGCTAGGTTTCGGGACCTTAATCGCCGGGTTCAACGGCGTCGGCGTAAATCTGAGACCTGCGGTTGCGAATAGCGGCGCCCTTGTTTATCACTCAGGCAACGGCAATACGATTACGTTGTTGGATCAAGGCAACTCCGTCGTAATTGCGTCGTCGCTGCAATTTACCGAATTGGGAATTTCTCCCAGCATCAGCGACGACGGCCAAATTGTCGTCTTTTACGGGAATCTTTCGGAACAAGGCGCCAAAGATCTTACGAAAGCCAACGGCGACCATGTGCCCGTGCCGTTGACGCCCGGCGAGGGCATCTTTGCCAGTGTCGAATTTGGCGGCGCTCGTTATGTGATCCGCGTTGCCGGCAAGAAAGCCAGCGGATACGTCGATCCAGGCGAACGTCAACTGGTTGGCGGCGTGGAAGCAGGCCCCGATTTCAACTTCGACGGTGCGTCGGATTGGGGGATCGAAGGCTTCGATCCTAGCTCGCGAGTCTCCGTGTCACTCGATCCCAGTGGAGAGTTTGGAACCGTGGCGTACCTTGGCACGGACGAAAGTGACGGCGTTACGGGAACGGGCGAGGCCATCTTTGCCAGCCGAGTGGATCTTTATCCCAGCGCGGTTGGCGTCGAAGCGTACGTCCGTGTCGCGAGAGTAAACCAACCCCTCGGAAGTTTCGGCGGTGCGACCGACTTGGCGATCTACGACGCCATCAACGCTGCGGGACAAGTTGCCTTCTGGGCGTCGAATGGAACGAATGAGGCGGTGATTAAAACCCACAGAACTTCGGATCATCCTTACTACTTGAATGGTCTAACCCGTTTCCGGCCGGACTCGCCGCTTGTGGAGTACGTTATGCCGGCAACGGTGCTAACCAAGTACACGGTTGCGAATCGAACAGCGAGCGACATAAACCAAATTATCTTGCATGCAACGGTTGGATACGAGAGAGGCGCGATTCGCGAATTGACGACCGTTAATAATCCCAATGGCATTCACTATCTCGTGAGCCGCGAAGGGCGCATAACCCAAATCGTACTCGAAAAGGACCGAGCGAATCACGCATTTCCAGACAACCTTCATAGTGTTGGAATTGAATTGATTGACAATGAGAAGCATCGAACCGATCCGAATTGGGATACGCCGATTCAAGTCAAGAAGACAGGTCTGCTGGCGCGCGACATCGCATTGCGCAACGATATCACCATTACGCAAAACGGCGCGCAAATAATTCCGCTACTCTCCCCGCGAAACGATCTTTTGTATCCCGCACCCGGTTGCACTGCGGGGCAGGAGGTTTGCACAAGCCCGTTCGCGGCAGGCTGGCGTCCGGCGGACGCGGAATTTCCACCACTCAATCTGCCACCGCTTGGTCCGTATGAGATGCGAGGCAACTACCGCCAAGGAACGCTGGATCCGGTGAAAAATGCTTGGAGCGACGGATTCGATGGTGACGCCGTAGGAATTCTGGGACACGGCCAAGTCCTAAACCGAACGGGACCCAAAGCAGGCAAACCAAACGCAGATCAAGAAGGCAAAGACGATCCGCGAAATTGGGACTGGAAGCAGTTCATGACGTGGGTCAACGGCGGCACGATCGTTGAAGTACACAGCCCGGCCAATTTGCTCATTACCGATCCCCAAGGCCGCCGCGCGGGTGTCGATCCCGTCACTGGCCAGGAAGTGCTTGAGATTCCGGGCGCGCAATTCAGCGGCGCCGGAAGCGAACCCCAATTCCTTTCGCTCCCCGACGGACTGTGGTCCCTGGAATGACGAATCGGGCCGCCTTCTCCCGGAATATCTTCCTCTACGACCGCGTCGCCGACCAGAGCGTGCTGGTAAGCCACATTCCCACCGACCCACTTGTATCGGGCGATCGGTTTTCGTCGCAACCGCACCTGAGCGACGACGGTCGGTATCTTGTTTATCAGAGCCAAGCCGGCGACTTGATCGTCGGGCAGCAGGAGGCTCGAATCGAATCGAACGACGTATTCGTCTACGACCGCGTTGCCGACGAGAACGCCTTAGTTACCCACGCCGCCGATTCGCCGACGACGGCGGTTGGTGCCTACGCAACCAAACCGCTTATCAGTGCCGACGGTTCCGTGGTCGTGTACGACAGCAGTTCCAAGGACCTCGTCACGGGGCAAATCGACAGTACGTTTCCGGGCCTCACCGACGTCTTTGCGTACCTGCGTTCCTCAGGCGAAAACATTCTCGTGAGCCATCGCGCCGACGACGAGTCGCGAGCTGTGGATCGATACTCCGTGCTGCCGGTGGTCAGCGGCGACGGCAGGTTCATTGCGTACTTCAGCCGGTCGCCGCGAATCATATCCGGTCAAATCGAATCGTTTGCTGATTCGATTGACTTGTTTTTGTTCGATCGGACAACTCAAGCAACCTCGCTGGTCAGTCATTCCGCCGGCGCTCCGCTGGCCGAAGGCGACGGCCACGGGTTGACGGGTTTATCGTCCGACGACAAGTCCACGCCCAATGAAAGGCGCCGCGCGGTCATGAGCCAAGACGGAGCGGTCCTGGCCTACACCAGTTTTGCAACCGACCTCTTGGCAAACTCTGCCGATCGGAACGTCGAAAGTGACGTCTTCCTCTACGATCGAGCGACGGGTGAGAATTCGGCCGTTTCCACCGTCGCGTCAGAGACCGCATCGCTAACCGCCAACAAGTTTTGGTCTTACTTCTATAACCTGACGGGAGATGACTTAGACGAAGTCTCCGCGAGTGCCGACGGTCGTTTCGTGGCCTTTGTCAGCTCGTCGCCGAACCTCGTTGCCGGCCAGCAAGGCCGCAACGGCGTTTTTCTCTACGATCGCCTGACCCAGGAAATGCGGCTCGTCAGTCATGCCTTCGATTCGCCCGTCAGAGTCGTCGACGGCGCCTCGCCCTCCGTGAGCGCCGATGGCAATTACATCGCCTACGAGAGTAATGCAAAAAACCTAGTGGAAGGGCAGGTCGGCTCGAAGCCGGACGGCTCGGCGGGGATCGTGTTGTACGACCGCCAAACCGGTGTCAACCGCATCGTCAGCCACGAATTTGGCTCGCCGACCAACGCCGCGCAGGGCAGCAATCCCACGATCAGCGACGATGGCCGTTACATCGTCTACGAAGGAGGCGGACTTGTGGTGGTCGAGGGACAAACCGAAGGCGCCGGCGTGGTTCTTTACGACCGCGTTACCGATACGTCAGTCCTGGTCGATCACAAGCCGAATTCGCCATTGGCGGGTTCGGGCTATGGTGGAAATCCGTCGCTTAGCGCTGACGGCCGGTTTGTAGCCTACGAGAGCTGGGTGCATGAGATCGTGGAAGGCGTCGTCGGTCAGAACTTTCCCGGAATCTACCTCTACGATCGACTGAGCGGAGTCAACACGTTCGTGTCACACGTGGCTGGCGAGCCTCTCGTCGTGCCCGCCGCGAGCTCCGAGCGACCCCTCATCAGCGCAACGGGCGATTCGATCGTCTACCGCTCGAGCGCCGACAACCTCGTTGCCGGGCAGGATAACTCGGATTCCAACGAAAACCTCTTCTATTACAATCGGCTCACGGGCGA
>CAZFLF010000671.1:0-4563 GCA_964519825.1 uncultured Pirellulaceae bacterium
ACATGCACGCTAACCGGCTGAGACACGCCGATCGCGTAGGCAAGCTGCAGTTCGCAGCGATCCGCCAAGCCCGCGGCAACGATGTTCTTGGCGACATGGCGGGCCATATACGCGGCGCTGCGATCGACTTTAGTCGGATCCTTGCCGCTGAACGCACCGCCGCCGTGGCGCCCCCATCCACCATAGGTGTCGACAATAATTTTGCGGCCGGTCAGACCGCAGTCCCCATGCGGACCGCCGACTTCGAATTGGCCGGTTGGGTTGATGTAGTACTTGATCCCCTCCGCCACCAGCTCCGCCGGCAGTTCTGGCAGGATCACATGCTTGATGATGTAATCGCGAATCGCTCCCTGACCACGATCACTCGACATTTCCGGAGTGTGCTGGGTCGAGACGACGACCGTATCAATTCGCACCGGCCGATCCCCTTCGAACTCGACCGTGACCTGACTCTTACTATCGGGCCGCAACCACTGAACTTCCCCCGTTTGGCGCGCTCGTGTCAAACGATTCAGGATCCGGTGTGACAAAGCGATCGGCAGCGGCATGAGTTCCGGTGTGTCGTTACACGCATAACCGAACATCAAACCCTGGTCTCCCGCACCGGTCTCCTTGCCCTGATCCGCTCGTTCATCCACACCCCGGGCGATGTCCGGGCTTTGACTATGCAATCGCACCAGGACCTGGCAGGTTTCCGAACTAAAGCCAATTGCCGGATCAACGTAGCCAACTTCGCGAATGACTTGCCGTGCGACCTTTTCGTAGTCGACCTTGGCTTTGGTAGTGATTTCACCGGCCAGCACACACAAATCGGTCGTTACCAAAGTTTCACAAGCGACTCGGCTGTACGGATCCTGGGCCAACAACGCATCCAGTACCCCGTCGGATACCTGATCGGCGAGCTTGTCGGGATGGCCCATACTTACGGATTCGCTAGTGAACAAATAATTACCAGCTGCCACAAGAAAACTCCTTCGACTACGGATTGTTTTGGCGCGGACAAGTATCTCGATGGGACAACCCAGTGAAAAACTGGCCCGCATTATAGGCGTTATCATTGCCGCCAAACAACGGCATTGTCTCGGTACTTTAATCGAGTTAGCCGGTGCGGCAAGCTTTACGGACCATCCGTGGGAAACCAAAGTCTCATGCTGGACCAACCGATACCCACCATGAAGCGCACTACCCGATGTCATAGAAATGGATTTCCCCGGTAGTGCCCAAGTTCCTTAACAACGGCAAAGGGGAAATCATGGCTGCCATTGTCAAACCGCCTGAGCTGGTTCAGCTCAAGCCGCCAGCCGCTCCGACTCGCGAAGACCTGCGACGATTACTTGTCGAAATGATTCGACGTAATGAAGCGCGGCGCAAAGCCAAACCAAGGTAGCACGGCGATGCTCAATCCTGGTTCTGGCAGGTGCCGGCGTCCCTCTGCGATGTTGCGACCATCGTCAGTCGTTCTCGTCGTATTCCTCGGTCTGGCTCTGGCGCGGACGATGCCCTCGGTTCGCGCCGACAGTGTGATCGATCGGTGGCGATTGTTTTCGCCGATTAGTAGCCAACAAGTTGATACCAAACCGCATCCCGCGGTCGTGCGCGTCATCGTGGATGAAGGTAAATTGCTGGCCAACGGCTCCGGCTCGTTTGTTGCTTCACGTGATCAATACGGCTTGGTGGTGACCAATTGGCACGTCGTACGGGATGCAAACGGAGCGATTCAAGTTGTGTTCCCGGATGGATTCCGGTCCGAAGCGACTTTGCTAAAAACAGACCAGGACTGGGATCTGGCCGCATTGTTGATCTGGCGACCGAATGTGGCCCCACTGCCAATTTGCACCACGGCGCCGCAACCTGGAGACGCACTGACGATTGCGGGTTACGGTCAAGGTGATTACCGCGCGGTGACGGGCAAGTGCACGCAGTATTTGGCGCCCTCCATGAAACACCCGTACGAGCTTGTGGAACTCTCCGCCGAGGCACGAAAAGGAGATTCCGGCGGCCCCATCTTGAACAATCGGAACGAACTTTCCGGCGTGCTCTTCGGCGCCGACCGCGGTAGTACGTCGGGGAGCTATTGCGGTCGCGTGCGCTGGTTCTTGTCGTCGGTCTGGCCCGAACTGGAAATATCCAGCAATACCCGCCCGAGCTCCATGCCGCTGGTTGGTTTTCCGCCCGAGCACCCGGCCACCACGGAATCAACGCCGCCGCCCAATTTGGTTCCGATTGGGCTACCGGAATCGACGACGGAACCTGGCGTTCGATCTACGCTCGAGGTGGAACAACCCGCGGATATCGCGGCTTCAACGACTTACACATCGCTGCCGCCGCTTCCGGTTTCGTCGTCGAATTCGAGTTGGACCTGGAATGAGTTAGTCGGGACCACGCGGTGGGATCAAGCCAAGACCTTGTTGGCCGCCCTGGGATTATTGGCAGTCTGGGGACATCTCTCCCGTTGGATGGCGAGTTGAAAAGCCGTCACGCTCCGCCGTGACGTAGCTCGCACGAAGCAAACCGGGACAAATAGGTCCTATACGACTTATTCGTCCCATACGTCCCATCGAATGCAGAACTACGTCACGGCGGAGACAGCTACAAGCCAAGAAAAAAGGAGGGGCGGTCGGCTCTTCCCGGGACCAACCGCCCTCCTCCGCCTCAGGCATCGGCTACGCTTCAAATACGCTTGGTATACCTTTCAGTATTCTGTGTGGAACTTGCGCCGGTTTACTCCGTGCCGAACAGATCAAAGTCATCCTTGATCACGATATCGAGCGGATCTGGATTGATCAGGTCAACGTATCCATCCTGAGCCAGAATCACGTCGAGGGCCGCACCGCCGTCGAAGTAGTCTCGTCCAATGCCGCCGATCAAAACGTCCAGATCATTGCCGCCGAAGAGTCGGTCGTTTCCTTCCGCGCCGTCGAGCACGTCAGTCCCATCGCCTCCCTCGAGCGTATCGTCCCCCAGCTGACCGTACAGCTGATCGGTCCCCAGGCCGCCAATCACGAAATCGTTGTCGGCACCCGCGAAGGCTTGATCGTTGCCCGAACCGCCGTCGATTCGATCGTCTCCGTCATCCCCAAACAGCCGGTCGGCGCCGACCATGCCCTGGATCCGGTCATTGCCCGTTCCGCCGTGAATTTCGTCGTTACCAGACAGTAGGGGCGTGATGACTTCTGCTTCGGCAACGGCCACGCCGGACTCCAAAGGAATGATGTCGATCGGATCGCCGATGAGCTCATCGTCGCCTCCATCACCGCTCAGATGATCCGATCCCACGCCCCCTTGCAGCCGATCGTTTCCCAAGCCGCCGGCGAGCCTGTCGTCTCCGTAACCGCCATCGATTTTGTCGGAACCGTCACCGCCGCCAGCCCCGTCGTTTCCGTTGCCGGCCAATAGGATGTCGTTGCCGTCGTCGCCGCCAAGACGATCGTCGCCGCGGTTCAGATTGACAAAGTCGAGCGTGTACTTCACTGGATCGGTGTAGCCACGCGGATACTCGTTCGTGGCGTCGCCCCATAGCCAATCGTCACCGTCGTCGCCGGAGATTGCGTCATTGCCTGAGCCTCCAACCAGATAGTCGGTGCGCCCACCCCCCGACAACTTGTCGTTTCCTTCTCCGCCAAACGCGACGTCCGACCCCATTCCGCCGGCAATCGAATCGTCGCCCGATCCACCTTCCATCCAATCATTACCCGAACCGCCATTGATACGGTCGTTGCCTCGGCCACCAAACAGGCGGTCGTGATCAAGTTGTCCGTTGAGTGCATCGTCCCCTTCGTCCCCGTTGATCGTGTCGTTGTGGACAGGACGGCGCTCGATGGGCAGAGCGGTTGCATCCGTCATCACATCCGCCGCCAAACTTGCTTCCGGAAGTTCCGCCGTCGGTACTGGTTCTACCGCATCGAGATCGCGCGGGTCGCCATTCAGTTGATCGTTGCCCGCGCCTCCGGAAATCTCATCGCTGCCAAATCCACCATGAATGTAGTCATCTCCGTCACCGCCAGATAACGCATCATCTCCTTCTCCGCCGTCGATCTCATCATTGCCCGATCCGCCGCGGACTCTGTCGTTTCCCGCGCCACCTCGAATGCGATCAGCGCCCAGGACGCCATATAAACGATCGTCCCCTGCATCTCCATCGATCTGATCGCCGCTGGCCAGGTTGACGGTATTCGCGGGATTCACCGCGCCAACTTCCAATTCCACCAGCGCGGTGGCGTCGACCGTGAACACGTCCCCGTTGAGAGCGACCGGCAGCGGGGACGGCGTCACATCCAGCGGATCGCCGACGATTGTGTCGTTCCCCATCCCACCGCTCAGTCGATCACTCCCCCAACCGCCCAGAATGTAATCGTCGCCGTCACCACCTCCGACGGAGTCATTTCCTTCGCCGGCATCGATGACGTCACGCCCGCCGCCACCCTCGACGAAATCGTCACCGGCGCCAGCCCGAATTCGGTCGTGCCCAGCACCACCGGAAATGGAATCATTGCCAAGTCCGCCGTCAATTTTGTCGTCCCCGTACATGCCCATTAGGCGGTCATTCCCTTCACCCCCAACAAG
>CAZFLF010000672.1:0-4559 GCA_964519825.1 uncultured Pirellulaceae bacterium
CAGTTGCAGCTCGTCCAATGTTCCCAATGCCTCTGCCTCCGACGAACACGACGGTTGTTGCCCGATCTCGGGCGGTTCGCAACCGATCCTCTGCCACCGGCAATGTACGTTCTCCAGGCCATTCAATGCGACATTGGCGCACAGTGTTTGAAAGTCCAGCCGTTGTGGCTCGAAGGCGTGAATCAAACCGGTTGGTCCAATGCACTTTGCCAAGGGTACCACGTGCTCCCCGAGATGAGCTCCAACGTCGACTGCAATATCGCCGCGGCGCATGAGCCCGCACAAGAATTCCAATTCCTCTTCGCAGTACTCTCCGTACAACTCGAACGAGCGGCCAACGTGCTGGTCTCGTGGATTGCACAACATGACGCCGCGCCCAGTGCGCAGAAGGCAATGATCGCCGGCCGAGAGAATGACACCGTTGCGGAGCGGTTCTCCTTCCTTTGGGAAAGAAGTCGCCGATGAAGTCACCGGCTGGGAAGACGCCTCTCGATTGGCCATCTCGTCGGTAATCGCTTGGGCCATCCGTTCGAAGACTTCTTCCCAATCTCCCAGCGTGCGTTGGCGAAATAGCCGCATCGTCGGATACCACGGACTGTCGTCGCGATTCAGCAGCCACGGCCAGTTTGGTGAGACGGAGTGCCCGACCCAAGTCGGCACGCCCATCGCGGCCGACAGATGCGGCACACTTGTATCGGCGGAAACTACGAGATCGATACACTGCATCAGCGCCGCAGTGTCGAGAAACGGACCGGTGGCGTCATCCAGTTCCGACCCGAAATCGATGATCTCAAAACGACCACCGATTTCCGCGAGTTGTTCCGTGCCAAAACCTTTTTGCAAATTGATCAGCCGCACTCCCGGAATTCGCGCGAGACGCTCAAAGTAGCGAAGCGGAATCGACCGTTGCCGATCGGCATGGAAGTCGGGGCTCCCTTGCCATGTAATCCCAATGCGGAAGCCAGGCAGGTCCACGACACGAGTCCGCCACTTCTCGACAAGCGCCGGATCCGGACGGATGTAGCCCACGTCTCCCGGAATCGTGGCCAAGGACGTTTTGAGCACTCCCGGAACGCTGAGCATCGGAGTCCAGAAATCGAATGGGGGAAAAGGTTCCCCGGCCGCGACCAGTTCATCGATCCCGTCGCACCAGGCCAGCAGATGTTTCAACGGCTTCTGGCAGCAGACGACGACCCGCGCTCCCTGTTGCTTGAACCACCGCGCGTAACGCACGAAATGAATCGTGTCCCCAAGCCCTTGTTCCCAATGCAACAGGATGGTGCGACCCGCGACCGGCGAACCATCCCAGCGCGGCCCAGGCACCTCGGGTAACGCCGCGCCGGGACAGCGCCACCGCCATTCATATTCCGGCCAGCCTCGTTCGAAGTCGCCCAGCAGAAGCCAAACGATCGCCTGATTCTTATGCGCTTCCGCATAGTTTGGATTGGTTTTGAGCGCCCGCTGCGAGATTTCCGTTCCTTCGTCGAATCGTCCTTGGCGCACGAGCGCCGCGCCCAAGTTGGCCTGGGCAACCGCGTCATTCGGCACCAGGCTCAAGGATTTTTCAAAAGTCGAAGCAGCGGCATCGAGGAGCCCCTGCGCGACGAGCACGACGCCGAGATTGTTATAGGCCGTCGAATAGTCGGGCTTGTACCGCAGCGCTTCGCGACAGCTCGCTTCGGCCTCGGCCAACTTGCCTTGTTGCTTGAGGGTGTTGCCGAAGTTGCTGAGAGCCACCGGAAAATTCGGCTTGATCCGCAGGGCTTCGCGATAGGCAGAAGCCGCTTCGTCGAATCGCCCCTGGTCGTGGCACGCCATGCCGAGAAAGCACCAGGCGTTTTCATTCGTCGGCGCGACCACCAAAACTTGTCGATAGACATCCTCCGCGCCGCGCACGTTGCCGGATTGATGCTGCTTCCAACCAATCTGCAACGCTTCCTCGATCGTCGGCATCGTGTCCTTCCCGTTCGTCCCACGGAATCGATCCGGCACCCGCGAATGCTACCAAGCCCGTTATTGGTCCGCCAAGGCAGGATATGCATGCCCCGTGAACAGGAACGCCAATCTTCACTCAGTAGTCTCAAGAGTTTTTGTTAGTTGGGTTGTGATTACAAATGCCGCACGCTGAAAGCGTTAAACATATCAGCCCAGGGTCGCGGCGATGGGCCGCGCACCCTGGGTGCAGAGTCCAATTCACGACTTTACCGTGAAAGGGTTACACACGGCGTGAACGCAAAGTTGTTTAACCCCTTCAGGGTGACAAATAAGATGTGGATGCAACCCAGGGTGCGCTCGCTCTGCTCGCGACCCTGGGCTGATATGTTTAACGCCTTCGGCGTAAAGGCGTTTTGCATCAGAATCAACACTCACGGGAACGTCAAACGACTGTTACCTGCTTGTCGTCTTACGATTTGTTTGCACCAGCCGATATCCCTTCTCACGAAAGATCCACAGTGTTGCCACGAGAAATCCGGTTGCCAAGCAAATCCAAGGCAACCACCACGCCTTGAGCCTGATGAACCAACTCATCGAATCCCACAAGTAATAAAGCTTTTGGGCGACTATCAACTCATATATTTTTTCGCAACACCAGGCAATCAATACCCCGATGCTCGTTAATACCACGACTAGGACTGACAGACGGACCCACCATTTGCGTTCACCGAACACAGTCCAGAGTGCTACCAACATTGCAGTCGCCAGCAACGCTGCCAGCCCGATTTCGGCAATGTATGCCTGGATCGAAAACTGCCGCGAATAGTTCCTCTGCATGGATACCGTGACTCGAAAAACCCCCATCGCGATGGCAATCGCCGTCGTCTGGATGAATGCTTCCCGCAAATCAAATTGCCAGGGTTTTCGCCTGTTTGCCTCCAAATCCTCCTGGCCCGATGGCGCCTGTTTCATCAAACGGCAACCCCTACCGCGAAGCACCACAGTTAATGCACATAATAAAACACTCTGCAAGCACAACAACGAATACCAGTCAGTGGAATTCAATAGTCCATCCAGTATCCGCCGCCATAGGAGCAGGAGCGTCCAAGCCAACATGGCCGCGATTGGAACCCTAATCGCCCATCGTTGTTCACCAAGTATTCCCCACACAACGATCGCCCCGACTTGTCCAGAGACCAAAGCACTCCCCAGCATTGGGCCTAATGCAATAGACCCGTGCGCATGCGAAACGGCCATGCAAAAGGTCAGCAGGTCAATCAGGAATAGGCTCCAACTGAAAACGATCCAGCTTAGAATTCCGGGAATGAAGCGTCCGGCAATGAATCCAACGATTCCCACTTGCAAAACGAATAAAAGGAAATACACACCGACTTGCCATGGATCGCGCCTGGTCGTTTCCGTGAACCACCAATAGAGGCATTGATTGCTGCTCGCAATCGCCAACGGAAGGAGGACCGCGACGACCAAGCTGCCGCGTTGAATCGAATTGCCCGTGCTCGTGGCTGCGGCGGTCATTCGCTCGCCTCTTCCAGTTTGTCTTTCCGGTCCGAAATGCGACGAGCCTGGATCATCTCGCCGAGGAATCGAATGATGAGGCCACTGAGTATGAGGCCGCCGCCCACTAGCGTCCACCAACGCGGCGGCGAGTAGTCCGCCGAGTGCCGCCAGGCCAGGAATACCCATAGTGGTAGCAACACCGGTTCCAATAACCCGACTCCGGACGCCTCGTGGCTGGGCACCGACTTCAAGCCGCGCGCGAACAAGACGTACGGCAATCCCATTTGCAACACGCCGAAGCCGATCAGAAACAGCCATTGTTTGCCGTGCGGCCAATACTGCGAGTTGGCAACGATCACTGGCGTAAAGACGATGGCCGTGAAGACATGATTCAACGCCACGAGCCACGTCGATTCGTACTCGCGCATCTGTCGCAACGTCAGCACGACTCCGGCGTAGAACACGCCCGACATGAGTCCGTAAAACACCGCCGTCGGCCGTTCCCCTTGAACCTCGCACCACAGAATCAACCCGACTCCCGCGGTCCCGAACAACAGCAGCAACCAATCCAGCGGTCGAATGGTCTCGCGCAGCCATACCGCGCCGAACAGAAACACCCACACCGGCGCAGTCATCTGCAACCAGATCGCGTTTGACGCCTCGCCAACGGACATGGCGGTAAGATAGGTCCAGTTCATGGCCGCGAAAGTGGCCATCATCGGAATCAGTTTCCACGACCAACTCGGCCGACGGACAAAGGGGAGCAGAATCACGCTGGCCCAGGCCGCGCGCCAGAACGCCAACAACGGCCCACGGACCGTTTCGGGCCAGTCGGCAAATAACGGTGCTTTGGCGAAGAACCCGCCGCTGCTCCAGAGCAAAGCGGCGACCACAATGAGCAAGCGCCCTTTCAACCGATGGTCGGGTGACTTTAATTCGTCGGTCATGGCGGCCTGTTTTCGCAGGGCCTTTCCTTTCCGTCCAGCGGGCGGCCCGCAGGCCTGACACGCAGTCCTACTCTTGACCAGGTGGTTCGACGGACCTGATTTGATGGATTCGGGAGGGCGAGGCTCCTGCCAAGCCACGAGAACCCATCGATTGGAGCA
>CAZFLF010000673.1:0-4559 GCA_964519825.1 uncultured Pirellulaceae bacterium
GGTCGCTTCCCGGAATTGAAAATCGGCCTCGGCAGGATCGAGCACGCGGAGCAAAATCACTTCATGTCCCAGCGCCCGCAGCTGTCCCAGTTGTAAGCCGATCGTTTCGGCGGGAGCAAGGAGATCGGAGATGAGCACGATTAACCCACGTTTGCGCACCGTCCTAGCAATCTGATCGAGTGGTGCGGCAAGGTCGGTCGTTTGGCCGGCGACCGAACGCTCCAAACTAAGCAACAGCCGGTGCAGGTGTCCCGGTCGATACCGCGCCGGTAGATACTCGCCAATCCGTTCATCAAACATTACTAATCCCACCGCGTCACGTTGCCGTGCGAGAAAGTATGCCAAGGTCGCGGTCAGGGTTCGCGCGTATTCGAACTTGCTGTATCCGATCGAGCCATAACCCATCGAGCGGCTGGCATCGAGCAAGAGACTACAACGCAAATTGGTTTCGTCCTCAAACCGTTTGACGTATTGCCGGTCGGTCCGCGCGAGCAATCTCCAATCGAGAAATCGCAAATCGTCGCCCGGCGAATAGGGTCGATATTCGGTGAACTCGACGGAGAACCCATGATAGGGGCTCCGGTGCAAGCCGGTGAGAAATCCCTCCACGATCACCTTGGCCCGCCAGTGCAGGTTCTTGACCCGCATGAGTGCCGCCGGATCGAACGACGTTTGCATGAGATGGCTCATAAAATGGGACTGATTGGGAGGTCTGGTTGGGAGGGCGAGGCTCCTGCCGAGCCGCATGCGAGCACCCGCGGCTCGGCAGGAGCCTCGCCCTCCCATCATTCGGAAATCGGTTTTGGTACGCTCTCCAGCAACCGGCTGATCGTCTGTTCGACGGTCACGCCGTCCGCTTCGGCGCGATAGCTCAACAGAATGCGATGGCGGAAGGTCGGCCCGATTAACGCTTGCAAGTCCTCCACGGTGACGTGCACTCGCTGATGGAACAGCGCTCGAGCTTTTGCGCCGAGCACCAGGAATTGCGCGGCTCGTAACCCTGCGCCCCAATTGATCCATTGATTGACAAAGGCCGGAGTCCCCGGCTGACCGGGACGGCTGGCTGCCGCGAGCCGCACGGCGTACCGCACTAGTTCCTCGGCGATCGGGACGCTGCGCACGACTTGATGGAACCGCAAAACATCTTCGCCGGTAAACAACGGCTGAATTTGCTCTGACTTCCGCGAAGTGGTGCGCGTCACCACGGCGACCTCGTCATCCTCCGGTAGGTAATCGATCCGCACGTTGAACATGAAGCGATCGAGCTGGGCTTCGGGCAGCGGATAGGTGCCTTCCATTTCGATCGGATTCTGGGTGGCGAGCACAAAGAACGGCTCTTCGAGCGGATAGCGCACCCCCGCGATCGTGACTTGATGTTCTTGCATTGCTTCGAGCAATGCCGCCTGCGTCTTGGGAGGCGTGCGATTAATCTCATCCGCCAAGATCACGTTGGCGAAGATCGGCCCGCGTACGAATTGCATCCGCCGCTGGCCGTCACCGGCATCTTGCAGGATTTCCGTGCCGGTGATGTCTCCCGGCATGAGGTCGGGCGTGAATTGAATGCGCTGGAAACGGAGGTGAAACATGTCGGCCAGCGAGCGAACGAGCAACGTCTTGGCCAACCCCGGGGCTCCCGTGATCAAACAGTGCCCACCAGCGAACAGGCACAGTAAGAGTTGCTCGATGACTGCCTGCTGTCCGACGATCGTTTTGCGCAACTCGCCGAAGATGCGCTCGCGACTGACATTGATCATTTCGACGGTTTGGCGGTCTTGCTCGTAGTTATCGACGGCGGTGTCTTGCATGGTGAAAGCTCAATGCGTCATGGCGTAAACGATGATGTTGATGCCCATCGGGTAGGAGTATTTCTCCGACATCTCACGGAAATAATCCGGGCTCATCCCCTCGCGTTCCCAGCCGTCACCCAAATCCGTGTTGTGGCAAATGATCATGACCATGCGTCCCTTGTCGTCGAAGAAAGCACGGTAGTTGGCGCCGCGGGCGTCGGAGCGCTCGTAGTTATAGCCGTCCGCCCAGGCGTTAATGCTGGGAACCTGCGGTTTCACTTTCAGCTCGTACACGCAATGGAAAATCTCGTGTTCGAGCGGCAACTCTTCCAGCTCGCGGTCGGGGAAGACCCGCTTGACCTGCTCGTAGAAATTCTCCCATTCATTTTCACCCCAGAAGTCGTCGACCATCATGAACCCGCCGTTCAACAGATACCGGCGGAGTGACGCGACCTCTTCGTCGGAGAATCTTAAACGGCCCGGTTCGATCAGGTAGACGAACGGGTAATCGAATAGTTCATCATCCGTCAGCCGCAGGATTTTGGGCTGCGGATTGACTTTCATCGACGTGAGTTCCTGCAGCCGATATGAAAAATTCAGATCGCTGTCGGGAAAATCCGTCGCCCATTTGCCGCCCCAGTCCCGCGAATCGTATTCAATCCGCACGAAGGTGAAGCAGTCGTGGGGGAAGTCCGGGTTGACCGGCCATTCCGGCACGCCGTTGCGATCCGTCAGATCAAGGTCGGAACGCCGAGGACCCCGGCCACGTGAACGACCCCATTGGGCGAGCGTCACGCCACCGACCGTAAGCAGCAGCAGCCCGATGATCAGAATGCGAGGACGAGTCATGGTGGCGTTTCCTGAGCTGCTGGCGGATTGGGCTCCTGGCTCTTCACAAGCTCCAGCAACTTCCGATGGCCGTCGCGAAATCGTGGCGCTTCCTCGAGTGCTTGCAAAACGTGACGTTTCGCCGCAGCCAAATCACCGGCACGTTGCAATAAACAGGCCAACCGATAGTGCGCGTCGACTTTATCAAACGGTGATACGACAAGTATGGCGCGCAACGCCCGGATCGCCGCGGTATCGTTGCCAGTCTGTTCAGCAGCACGAGCCAAATGTCTTTGCACAGACGGCAAAAGTGGATTCACTGCCAGCAGAGACTCCGCGTAATGTTGCGCGTCGGTCCAGTTGGATTCGGCGGCGGAGATCTCCGCGAGTCGCAAATAAGCTGGAACCGCATCCGAACTCAACTTCGCCCATTGCTGCAGCACCGCTTTTTCCGCTGCAAGCTCCCCTAAATGACGATGGACAACTGCCAGCATGGCGTGGGCGCTGTCGGGACTACGATCGTCGGGAATGAGTTTGACCAGTTGTTCGAGCGGCTCCTTGGCCTCTGCCCAGCGCTCGTCCGCGATCAGTAATGTGGCAAACTTCTTGAGCGCCACGTAGTTCTTCGGATGATCCTTCATCCAAGTCACGATCTCGCCCAGGCCTGCCCACTCGTCGAGTTCGGGTTTTGACCAATCCACGTCTGGTCCTAACCGCTCGGCGAATTGCCGCGCATAAGCCGCAAACTCTTGGTCGAGCAGCTCGATCGAACCGGCATAGCGACCGAGCGATTCATTGATCGGCATCCCGGCGCCGAGATCGGTGAGCACACGCCGTAAAGTCTCGAAGCCATGCTTCTCGACGAGGAATTCGACTACCAGGGACGATTCGAAATATGCAAATTGCAGGTGGGCCGGCGAAGAAGGATGCAAGAACGCGGCACTGAGCTGACTGACCGGAGTGAGTTCCTCCCCCAACAGCATCGTACGGTAGCGGGGAGTCAGCCATTGGCCCCAAGTCGGGTTCGCCTGACGTTCTTCGTAGACCGAGATTCCTTCGCTCAGCCATCGCGGCATCGTGTTGTGCGTCTTGTTGAGTGTCACGACGTGACAGAATTCGTGCCACAACACCGACTGCCAGTTCGACGGACTCGCACCTTGTGAGGCCGGGCTGTTCGCCGTGATCACATTGCCGAAGCAAACACCGAGAAAACCATCCCCCCCAGGCAGTCCAAAAGTACGGATCGCGAAATCTTGCTGCTCTGGAAAAATCTCGACCAAGATCGGACGGTCGAGCTTCACGTCGTACTTCTCGCACAGTTTCGTCCGGGCCTGCCGCAAGAGTTCGAGCACTTGCTCGCCATAGATCTCCGATTCGCGGGCGCTCATCCGCACGATGAAACCGTCCGTCGTTAACGTGCGAAATCCTTTCAAATGATCCCGGAGAGTGGTCAGGTTGTGAGCTACGACCTGATAACTGTCCTGGCTGAAAACCTGTTCCGCCAACTTCCAACCTTCGTCCTCCTCGCCAAGCCGCAGCAGATCTTGGCTGAGCTGAATACGGGCCGGCTGATGCTGCGAATCGAATGTAAGCGCCCGGCGTTGATAGGCGGCCCCTTCGCGGAACCGGTATTTGTGCGCCAGCTTGCGGCCAATCAAAAAGTCGACTTCCGGGTTACGCGGCCACCACGCCAGCGCCATGTTCCGCGAAAGGAACTCGTCACGAACGTCGTTGTGAAGATGCGCGAGGACGGCGCGAAACGCCCAGGCCCGAGGTTCCAGCGGATTTACCTCGATCACCTGCTGCAACATTTCGCGTGCCGAGTCGTATCGTTCCGCGTCAATATGGGAGTCGATGGCAAGCAGCAGGCTATCAACGTGGTAGGGATTCCGGGTCAATGCCGCGTGCAAGTGTTCGTTCGATTTCTCCGTATCGCTCGGTTCG
>CAZFLF010000674.1:0-4553 GCA_964519825.1 uncultured Pirellulaceae bacterium
CTCATTCCGTTCATGTGCTGCAAGCTCCTCATCGCCCTTCGCCTGAGGCAGCAGCCTGGTGAGTCTCGCGATCTACCTGCAGCTGCTGCAGGACCTGATGTCGAAGACACGCTTGAGGAAGCGTCATGCCGAGACGCCAAGCAATCTTGGCTTCGTGAGCCGCCCGTGGGGCTCAAGATTCTCGGCAGACCGCGCCAGAGGCACGATGGCTCCTGCTCGGTGACGTCGTGGTCGTCACACTGTCACTGGAAGCTGCGGCGCGGTTGCCAAGCGCGCCCACATCGCGTAAATACTCACCTTATTCCGTCGCCGTCACGTGGCGGATTTTGACCTGTCGATCGGTGGGGAATTTGAAGTGTCTGCCGCAGGGGACTGGGCCAAAGCGGCTTTACTGGATAGAGCGATGGAGGTGTGACGTGGAAGAAGTAGGTTCTGTACTCGGTTTGATGGGTTTTTTTTTCGCGATAATCACATTTATGAGAATCGAGAAATTGGAGAAGCAGCTGAAAAAGGGTGGACTCCTGAAGTAACGTACGAATCGGGCTGAGTAGCGTAGGTGCATAGCCCCCTCCCGATAACCGACATTGGCTGGAGCACAGATGCCGAATCTAAGTGGTTCCACGAGCTTAGGCAGCGAATTGCGTTCGTTGCATCGAGTCCGCTCGGGTAAATGACCGCCGGCCGAATCGTTTGAATCGCTCCCTCGCCAAACCTCTAAGAACGGTGCCACCCCACGTGACGATCGGGCGCTTCGACATCCTTGGAACCCATGAACCGTAGCTTTCTGTAAACGACTATGATTGCGTAGCCCATCGCGACGATTCCTCCCACAACGCCCCAGCCTCCCGCGACGGTCTTGAGCACGACATGCGCGACGATCAATCCAAGCGCTATAGGAATGAAAACGAGCCTGCTCGCCCTTCCGTCGTTTCGCGTCATGTTATACACACGCTCGTTGGAGTAAGGGAGCACCCGAGCGGCGCTCCAGGACCGGTGTAAAAAAGCCAGCGTAGCTACAGCGCCAGCGAACAAGGCATCCAGCGCTAGCACGATCCCCCACACACTTGCACTTACGATCAACAAGAAAAGATAGAACGGAAAAATGTACTTCAAAATGACCACCTTCGCCGCACCAGAGACGATGACACCTGGCGTTGCGAAGGGAAGAACCTGGTAGCACCACGCGGCTTGCCACTCGGCACTGAACTGCATCCTTTGCGATGCCATAACGGCCAGCACCAACGGCATGTAATAAGACATGTTAAGGGCGAATACGATCGACAGCGGCAGATCCTGTATCTGACGGTCATGGTGCTGCACGACGAAATACCCGATGTTGACCAATATTACCCCGATGACGGCATACGCATTCAGATTCAACGCCATGTCCCTCTTCATAAGCTTCGACGTGAGATCGAAGACTGCGCGCTGTTGTTTGTCCCCGTTTATCAAGACAGAGAGCTGCTCCGGCAGGCGAGCGAGCCAACTTTGAGTGCTTTTGGGCATCAAGGCGCTGCTGCGAGGCACGACCTCCAGACGGGACAGCAATGCGGTGAAGCGCCCCCCTGCGAACAACAGCATGCAGCCGCCGAAACCCGCAAGAGGCGCAAGAACGGCTGTAGCGGCAAGGACTCCGTTGAAAAGGGTCTTTTCCATCAGCGAAAACTCCAGCAGGCCTGCCATCCAACCAGGGGGATAGAAATACCACCATGCCGTCCCGGATACGTCGGGCAACGTCTCCACAAGTGGCACGTCTGCATTCATGACAATGGTTCCTGCGTAGATGGCGAGACAGGTAAGCATTGTCTGGAAGTAAAGTATTCCCTGCCTGAGCCGAGCGGGTTTGACGTATCTCAGCGCAAACAGACAGACCGCCAGAGTGACGCTGACAACAAAAATCAGCGTCAACATGAGTGAGATCGAGAAAATGAGCAACGCGACGGCGCCGAAGCGTACTGCAAGAGCGACAGCTGTGGGCAGGCTGACAGAAAGTGCTAAGAGCCCAGCGTATTTCGCGATACACAGTATGCGAGCGGCGAGCAGGGTTCTGCCCGATATGGGCAGATGTAACAAGATGCGGTTTTCACTCGTATCGAGCAGCACCGTCGTGAAGTAATTGAAAAGCGTGAATCCGACTATCAGCATGATCAGCGTGTAGCTGAACGCGAACCCGAAGAAGAATGACGGGAACAGGACACCGCCGACGCCGGCGAGTCCAAGAACGGCATACAGGACAAAAGTAAAATAGAACGGCGCCGCCGTGCGCCAACGCGACCGCGACTGCGCATCCGCCGGCGTGGAGGCGGCAAGCCCGAGGCCAGATCGACGCTGCACTTTTCTAAGAGCTGCAAGTTGAACGCGATCGAGCTCCCATCTCTCGATCAAACGAGAACCGACAGCAGCGAACATTCCCATTGATCTGTTACCCCCTCGATTATTCGGGATCAGCTCGCCTAGTAAATGGGAAAAAGCGGCCTGCGGCCCTTTTTCGGACACCAGCTTCGTTTCCGTTGGCAAAAGGCGTGACTTTTGCCAACTGCCTCGCGCCAGCTTTTCCGTCGCAAGTCCGACATGCTGCTATGCCTCAGAAAGGGACCGTGTGAACCTGTCCGCCCTGGCGACTTGATCGTCGGTATTGGTCAGCTTGGAAAATATGTTCTCCAGCGACTCGCTCTTGCCCAGTCGTTCCTGAAGCTCGGCAAAACTGCCATCCGCCAGTACTTTTCCCTTGCTCAGAATGATTATTCGATCGCAGACGTTCTGAACGACGTCCATGACATGGGAGGTATAGAAGATGGCCTTGCCCGCCTTGGCCAATTGCGCAATGACCTCTTTGACGAGCATCGCCGCGTTGACGTCGAGACCGGACAGCGGTTCGTCCAAAAACAAGACTGAAGGGTTATGAATGACGCCCGCAGTGAACAGTACTTTCTGCTTCATCCCCTTGGAAAAGTTAAACATCGGAGTCTGATGCTCACCTTCCAGCCCCAGAAGGCCCAGCATCTTGATGGCCCGACTCTCTATGAGCGCATCGTCCATATGGTGAACTCGCCCCACGAACTGCAAATACTCCAGAGGGGAGAGCGACTCATACAGCGCGGCGACTTCAGGCACGTAGCCGATTCTCCTTTTTACCTCCACGGGCTCTTTCCGCACGTCGAAGCCACATACTTCCGCCGATCCGTAAAACTCTTCCGTAATGCCGGTCAGTATTTTTACAGTCGTGGTCTTTCCGGCTCCGTTGGGTCCTAGATAGCCGACGACCTCCCCGGCGCGGATATCCAGGTCGATAGGCTCCAGCACGCGCTCACCCGAATAGGATTTCGATACGCCTCTCAATTTGACAAGCGTGTTCTGACGACTATTCGTCATTTGAAACTGCCCTCCTCGACCTCTTCCGCCATCTCAACTATCAGCTGCTTCGAGCTCAGATTCCTCGCGTCCATCTCGAGCGAAATAAGCTCGGCAAGCTGAGCGACGGAAGGATTGGCGAACATTTTCGATAGTTTGAGCTCTACCCCGAACTCTTGTCGCACAAAGTTGCACACTCGCAAAGCGAGTAGGGACTGGCCGCCCATAATCCAGAAATCGTCATGGACTCCCATGAACTCGATCTTTAGCAGCTCTTGCCAGTAGCGGCACAATTTCCGTTCCATTTCGTTGCGAGGAGCGACTAAATCGGCCTTGAATCTGAAGAAGTCCGGCTTCGGAAGTGCTTCGATATTTCTCTTGCCGTTGCTCGTGATCGGCAGCGCGTCCATGACCATGATGGCCGACGGCCGCATGTACGCCGGCAAAAGCGCTTGGGCATGCGCCCGCAGCTCATTAGTAAGGCTATTCGTCGCTGCAATCTTCAGATCGTCGTCTACTTCGGACGACGCCACTTCATCACCGCCTGCTACCACATAAACCACCACGTGATCGCGTCCCATGTCGTCTCTTCTTCCGACGGCGACCACATCGTTGACTTTTGCATGGCGCAGCATTACGCCTTCGATCTCGCCGAGCTCGATACGGAAACCGCGGATCTTTATCTGAGTGTCCGCACGTCCGATATATTCGAGATCTTCCGAATCCAACCACCGCACTATGTCCCCCGTCTTGTATAGACGCTCGCCGTGAGCGCCTCCGAACGGGTTCGGAATGAATCGCTCTGCGGTTTGTGCGGGCTGACCCACATAGCCCTGCGCGACCCCGGCTCCTCCGATCAGCAACTCTCCGGGCACCCCAATTGGAAGCAGTTCGAGATCTTCATCGACCGCATACAGGGAGGTCTGGTAAATGGGCCGCCCAATTGGAACAGCCCCTGATTCGTCTGCCGACCAAAGCATCTCCGCAACATACGTCGAACACCCCACGACCGTTTCGGTGGGCCCGTATTCGTTTACGAAGACCGAGCGCGGCAGTAGCGATCTTTGCCACTTGGAGATCCGTCTCTTGGTGAGTTGCTCCCCGCCTATGACCAGGAGATGCGCATTGGCAACGGCGGCGTCGATCAGATTTTCCAGCACCTCCATGTGTGCAGGGGTCAGTTTAAAGACGAGATCTTTGTC
>CAZFLF010000675.1:0-4553 GCA_964519825.1 uncultured Pirellulaceae bacterium
GTAGAGCAGCATTTCCGCCGGGGCGTGGTTGAATTGTTCCGTGTACAGCGAGCGGATCACGCACATTTCGTCGGCGACCGCATGCAGTTTCGGAATGGCATCCGACATCCAGACGCCCCCTGTGCCATGTTGGGCAAATTTGCGCGGTGTGCCGAGAAGTTTTGGCACGCCCGAAGTGAATGCGAACCGCTTCCCCTTGAGAAACTGATCGGGACAGGGTTGTCCGTCGAGCCTGACCAATTCCGGCTTGTAGTCGAGCAAATCGAGATGCGGCGGCGCGCCCGACATGTGGAGGTAGATCATCCGTTTGGCCTTGCCCGCGTAATGCGGCTTCCTGGGGGCCAGCGGATTCGCTTCCGCCACAGGCGCGGCAGACGTCTCGCGCGACAACAACGAAGCGAGTCCCACGGCTCCTAGCCCCACCGCTGAATCCTGAAGGAAGTGCCGACGGGTCAACTGCTGCAAACGCAATAATGTCGGATCCATGGAAACCTCTTAAAACACAACATCGTGAATCACTGGTCGCCTGCAGTATAACTCGGCGAGGCACGTATCAACCAACCCCCAAAGCGCGATCGGAGCGCATCTCGTACCCCGTAGGACGGGCACTTTGCCCGTCGCGAAATCAGACGGGCAAAGTGCCCGTCCTACGATTTACCAGCGCGGATTATCCGTAGTTCAGCCGCGACTGAACTTCGCGGCGAATGGGCACATCGAACAAGATCAGCCGTTGTTCCTGTAGCGAATCACGCACACGGTCGGCCAGTTCCCCCGGGTCGTTGATGCGATGAGCCTCGACTCCAAGCGACCGCGCGAGCCCCACGTAATCGATGTCCGGACCAGTAATGTCCAGTCCTTCGTATTGCCCCGCCAGAGCTCGCGGCAGTCGAATCCCTTTCGCGCCGATCTTCAGGATTTGGTATTGCGCGTTGTTGCAAATGACGAACGTCACCGGGAGCCGATACCGTGCGGCGGACCACAGTCCTTGGATGCCGTAGAGTGCCGCGCCGTCTCCCAGCAGTGCCAGCACCGGTCGCGTGGGCCAAGCCAGTTTCACCCCAATCGCCACTCCCAACCCCCAGCCGAGCGCCCAGCCGCGATGCCCGAAATAGCCGGTCGTGTTCCGCAATACGCCCAACCGTTCAAAGGTCGTGTTCGTCGTCGTCACAGCTTCTTCGATTACCGCCACGTCGGGGGGCAGGATTTCTGCCAGGGCGCCCATCAGGGCCAGCGGCGTCATCGGCCGTTCATCGCGCTCGGCGACGATTTGCATCCGGAATTTGTTGCGTGCGGCTTCATGCTGAGCGCGGCGATCTTCGGTTCGCGCGTCAGCCAGCGCAATTTGCTCGGTGGTCCGCTGCGCGCGCAATAACTCTGACAGTTCCGCCAATGCGGTCTTGGTGTGCCCGATCACACCGACGGTCACAGGATAATTCTTGCTCAACTGCCACGGATTTTCATCGACGTGAACTAACTGAATGTGTTCGGGAATCGCCCGGGATGGTTCGAAGTAGACGTACTGTCGTAACAAATCCATGCCGGCGACCAACAACACGTCGAACTCCTGCAAACGTTCACGCACTTCCGGCGACCAGAGGGGCAAGCCTTGACCATTGAGCGGATGATCACTGGGGAAGGCGAGGCGACCGTGCGTCGTACCGGATTCGGTCATGACTGGAGCGCCGAGCAACTCCGACACCGCCACCAATTCCACGATCGCTTCGGCTTCGGTGACGCGACTGCCAGCGAGAATGCCGGGATTGCGTGCGGTCAGCAGCAGTTCGGCGGCAGCCCGCAGCGCGCCCAGCGGCGGCCGCACGTGCGAATCCGGTAGCCGGATCGGAGTCAGTTCAAGATTCTCTGACCGTTCCATTTGCACGTCGAGCGGCAGCGAAAGGAATACTGGTCCAGTCGGGGGCGTGAGCGCCGTTTGTACCGCGCGCCGTAAGGCCAAGGGAATATCCTCGACTCGATCGACTTCGACCGACCATTTGGTCCACGGTCGAGTTACCGAAGTCATTTCTCCCCACAGAATCGGCTCTTCCATTCGGAGCCGACGATCTTGTTGGCCCGCCGTGACCAGCAACGGCGTACCTTCGCGATAAGCGTTGTAGAGCATGCCCATCGCATTGCCCAAGCCGCAACTGATATGCAAATTGACGACGCCCAACGACCGGGACGCCATGGCGAAGCCATCCGCCATCGCCATGACCGGAACCTCTTGCAAACCGAGGATGTATTGAAACCTCGAGTCGGCAACCAGCGCGTCATTGAGAGGCAATTCCGTGGTACCCGGATTGCCAAAGATATGCCGCACGCCGAACTCGGCGAGCATGTCCAGAAAGGCTTGAATGCCCGTGAGTGCCATGGTGTCGGTCACCTGCCCATCGGCTTCCAATCGTGCAACAACTTTTCGAGCGTCTGCTGGCGCGGCTGGGAGAGCAAAACCAGCAAACAGCGACTGCGGTCGTCGAACGTCAAGACTCCGCTGCCGCCAGAATCAGCGAACCAGCCTGGAGGAACGGCACCGTGAACTCGCTTCAGCAGCCCGTCGATGTCCTTGGCATCGCCGAGCAGATCCCCCACGCGATAAAACTCGATTTCGGGACGCGAGTCCAATTCCGCGGGGGTCGTAATCTGCACGGTGGATTCATCGACGATACGATACGCCAGTTCCATCGGCTGGAGTAGAGAAACAAGTGCGTCGCTCAACGGCTTGTCCGTCACCATCAACGTGACTTCCGCGTCGGGATTCCAGCCCGCTTGCGCGACAGCCTGCCAGTCAACCAAAATCGACACCGCAGCCTCCTGCGCCAGCCGCCGCACGATGCGCGGGAACAACGTCGGACGTGAAAAGTTCAGGGTGACTGATTTTCGCAACTGCGGGGCGGCCCGCTCCGTTCGCGAGATGGGTTGAAACAGTTTTTCGTCAAACTTACTTTGCTTCGGGAGGCCGCGTGCGATACGGAGCCTTTCCAGGAAGGAGCTGATCTCCAGCAACACCGGATCTGACTGCTCCACATCAAGAAAACCATCGGCAATCTGGCTCGTGCCTTTGCCCCCCGCCTCGGCCCACGATTCCGGTGCGATCAGCGCTGCGACCTGCGCGCGCAATGCATCGGCTTTCGATCGATCGTCTCCGATCAGGTCCCCGACGTTACGCCGAGCCTTGCGGAGGCCGCCGACCGCTTTGCGGGTCACGAGCAGACAATTATCAACTGGCACGGCGACCAAACCGATTTCCGAGAGCGCCGCATCTAACAGCTTTGCTACCGTCGTGTTGGTCAGCCGCAAGCTCACCGGTGTGTTGGGAGTCAGTTTCATCCACACCAGCACATCTGGATCGAGCGTGACCGGGATCGTGCTGTAGTTGGCGACAAGCTGGAGAAAATCTTGCAGAGGTGTCTCGGTGAATTCGATTTCGGCGATGGGATCAGCGAGGCGTCCCGCGACGTCAATCGGTCGCGGTGCAGGGCGTGGCAATTTCGCTGGTTCCGCGGCGGGAGCCGGAGTCGCCGAATCGGTTGGCGTGGCCGTGACTGGATCCGCGGGGAGCGTCTCGGGTCTCGGCGTCTCCTCCGTGTCGTCAAATAGTCCGCCAAGTTTGCGCAACGTATCGGACAGGGAACCGCCGGGCGCCACCCGATCGGCCTTCGCTTTGTCGTTGTCTTTCGGCACGAGTTCGGGCGGCATCGCGGGTTCCGCTGTCGCCGGTGCCGCGGACTTCGGTGGTTCGGTCGTGCTCGGCTCCTCCACGGATTTATTCGCGGGGGAAGGGAGTGAACTTGCAGGCGCAGATGATGCGTTTCCAGCGCCGGGATTGGTCAGCGATTCCGACGGCACGGTGGTCGTGGAGGCTGCCGCAGGAGGTTGACTCGTGTTGTCCGGGGCGGGGGAGCCGGAAGTGGGAGTTTGGGGAGTTGCTGCTTCGCTGTTCCCAGACTTCGGTAGCGTCGACCCGGTTTGCGTCGCAGCATTCACCCGAGCGGTTTCTCGGGCGCTACGGCCAGCGAAGTACACGAAGACTGCGATTGCCAAGCTGATTCCCGCGACCATCGCAATCCCGGCCAACAACCAACGACGGCGCTGTCGCGCGGCAATCGACAACCAAGCGGGGTCTGGAAGTTCATCATAGGAGGACGTCAAAGTGTCCTGCTCAGTAGGCACGAATTCCGGGTCAGCGTCGGCGCCGTCCTCGGATGCCGGGGACATAACGGCGTCCTCGGACTTCTTCATCGTTCCGTACTGCGTGAGATCTTCGACGGTATCGGAAACATCGTTGGCCCGTTTTCCGGCCTCGGCTGCTGGACGAGGTGGCGGGCGCTGTCCGGAATGATCCAATGTCGCGGTGCCGGCCGGATCCTTGGCACTTGGGTGAGCCGTTACGCTGGAGGGCGCTTCGATCAAGACCATGCTGCCGCATTTGGGGCAAGTCAGAATCTGCCCAATTGCCGATACATCGCGCACGCGTAGCTTGGCTTGGCACGTTGTACACGAGATCGAGAACGGTTCCACGTGGTGGCTCACTTGGGCCGAAATACATCCGGCAATGC
>CAZFLF010000676.1:0-4553 GCA_964519825.1 uncultured Pirellulaceae bacterium
GAAGCCATCGTCGCGGCTCGGCGTAAAGGGGGCTCGTTCCGTGATATTTTCGATTTCTGTGAACGGGTCGATCCG
This sequence comes from uncultured Pirellulaceae bacterium, assembly GCA_964519825.1. Taxonomy (GTDB): domain Bacteria; phylum Planctomycetota; class Planctomycetia; order Pirellulales; family Pirellulaceae; genus CAZFLF01. The sequence continues at coordinate 76 of CAZFLF010000676.1, forward strand.
TCGGGATGTGGTCGGGCGCCCATCGAGGCACTGATCAAGGCGGGCGCGTTCGATTCGTTCGGCGCTCGGCGATCGCAGCTGCTGGCCGTGGTTGAAAAGGCCATGCAATCGGGAGCGTCCGCTCTGGCGGACCGCCGCAGCGGCCAGAAAAGTCTGTTCGGAGGATTCGGAGAGGAGGAGCGGAAGTCCGCGCCCGCGAGCCTGCCCGACATTCCCGAGATTCCCGATCGCGAGCGGTTGCTGATGGAAAAGGAGGTCCTCGGCTTTTACCTATCGAGCCACCCCTTGGCCGAATACGAATCGACTTTTCGTTCGTTCTGCACGCATACGACGGCGGACATACCACTATTGCCAGACCGGACAGAAGTTTACCTGGGAGGCATGCTGTCTTCGATTAAGCTGGCGCATACCAAGAACTCACGGCCAGGCGCCCCCACGAAGTATGTGAATTTCGACTTTGAAGACGTCGATGGTGCCATTCGCAGCATCCTCTGGCCCGATGACTTCGCCGCGTATGGGCATTTGGTGCAAGCAGACGCGATTCTGGTCGCGCGGGGAGTCATCGATCGGCGTGGTGCCAGTGATGAGGCCAATTTGATCGTGAATGAGCTGATCCCGCTGGCAGACCTCGGATCGCGATATACCACCGGCATCGTCATCCGCATTGACGAAGCCACGGGGGGAGAACAGCACCTATCTCAGGTCCGGGACATCGTTCGCGGCTATCCGGGCAACTGTGAATTGCAACTGTTGCTGTGCTTGCGTGATGGCAGTCGCGTTCACATTCGGTCGCAACGAGTCCGGGTGGATGTGTCTGCCGAACTGCGCAATCGGCTGGAAGCAGCCATCGGCCCCGGAAGAATCCGACTCGTGACGGCTCGTCCGCGGAGCGCTGAGAACAAGCGGCCTCGGCGGCAGGGATAGATGCAAACGACATGAGGAACCGGAGTTCTGCCGAATCCGGGCCGGCAACGCTGTGCGAATCTCGAATCCGACTAGAACGTTTGGGAAAAGTATGCGGAACAACTGAAGTGTGCTGATAATAACGACGATAAGATGGCTGGTCGTCGAGTTAAAAAGGCGGTTTTCCCAGAGAATTGTTCCACACGTATTGGTGATTGATATTGACTCTAGTACTTGTGCCATTTACATTTGGGGCACGAATGCACTGGGTGGGGGGCCACCGGCACGAACAATTTTCGCCCAGACTAGAGGAGAGCCGACTCGTGACCAAAAAAGAAATCGTCAAAACGATTTCCGACGAGATTGGAATGACCCAGCTCAAGACCAAGGAAATCGTTCAAAAGACTTTTGATGCGATCGTTGAAACACTGGTCCAGGAAGGCCGCATTGAATTGCGGAACTTTGGAGTGTTTGAGGTCAAGCGGCGAGCCGCTCGCAAAGCTCGCAATCCTCGCACCGGACAGCGTGTTGACGTGCCTGAGAAATTCGTCGTAACGTTTAAGCCTGGTAAGGAGATGGAAGAAAAGGTGCGGTTGCTCGAAGAGCAGGCTGCGGCAGCCCGTGCGGCTGCTGCCGGCAGCTCGCCACCCCCTGTTTCACCACCGTCTCCGTCCGGGCCAATGGCAACCGAGTCGAGTTCGATGTAGAGATTCGTGCGACTCAAGAGCCTGAGCCCAACTTTTCGTCCGAATCGTTCGCCACACTGACAAACTCCCTTTTCTCAAGTCCGGTGGTGGCGGTTCGATTACTTGTCACGCATCGTATACGCGAGATGGTTCTGGCACTTTGAAGCAGACACCATCGCGGCGGTAGTTCGAGATCTGTTATCGTAAGTTGGCTGCGTACGGATTGGCGGCCGACCGACATGCTCGCCAACGAGCATTTTGTCACGGAGGACGTTCCATGCGTCGGGTAATTTGCACACTGTTGCTGGGGGCGGCACTCAGCACAGGCGCGGGGTGTATTCTGCCGATCTACTCGGGTGAGCCGGCGCGGCGAACCGAGCAATTGATCTACACGTCGGAGAATCTGCGCGAGCTGCTCCTAACGTGGGAACGATTCTGGTTCGTGGACATGCCTGACCACATGTCTCCCACTCGTGTCCACGGCGGTGTGATCTAATCGGCGGCTGCATTCGAGGGCTTCACAATAGGCCCTCTCAAGTCGCTTACCGCATCGTCAGCGGCGACAGACGATGCTTCGCTAGTAGTGCGCGCACGTCTATCGGCGTCTCTCTTTCGGTCATTGTCCGCATCTACCCATGCGGCTAGATTACGGACGTCCCGCCGCTCCAATGTTCTTCGTGTGTTCTTCGTGAACCGCAAACTGCACCGAACAAGTCGTGACGTCTGTGACCTCCGCCGTTGATTTGCGTGTACAACTCGGCCGGCTGAACCTGGCGAACCCGATCCTCGTCGCCTCTGGAACATTCGGCTATGCACGCGAGATGGAACGTCTCGTTGACCTGTCGCGTCTGGGGGCGATTATTCCGAAGACCGTCACCATGCTCCCGCGACCCGGGAATGATCCGTGGCGCACCGTCGAAACGACAGCTGGATTGCTAAATTCGATTGGTCTCGATAACGATGGGTTGGAGGCGTTCATCGCCCATCACTTGCCATACTTAGCGTCGCGGTCGACCGCGGTCATTGTGAGCATCGCGGGACGGAATCACGACGAATTCGTGGAAATGGCTCGACAACTGGCAGAAGAACGCGGAATCGCAGCGCTTGAACTCAATATTTCGTGTCCGAATGTCTCCGGTGGGGTCGATTTTGGAACCGATGCCCAGCTATGCCAGCGGCTGGTCGGTGATGTGCGGAAGGCCTGCCAATTACCCATCATTGCTAAGTTAACTCCAAACGTGACCAGTATCGCCGACATTGCTCGCGCGGCGTCGGATGGCGGCGCCGACGCCCTCTCCGTGATCAACACCGTCCTTGGTATGGCTGTCGACTGGCGGAAACGGCGTCCTCTCCTGGGGAAAGGCGTCGGAGGCCTCAGCGGTCCCGCCATCAAACCGATCGCACTGCGTTGTGTGTTTCAGGCGGCTCAAGCGACAACCACGCCCGTGATCGGGATTGGCGGAATCGCTACCATCGATGACGTGATGGAGTTTCTGGTCGCCGGAGCATCGGCTGTGCAGATCGGAACGGCGAACTATTACGATCCTACTGTGACCATGAAGTTGCTTGACCAACTGCCGGACGCGCTGGCAACTGCAGGAGCGAGCCGAGTGTCCGACATCGTCGGCTCCTTGCAGACTGGTCCCATCGCATCAACGTGATTTTCGCCACAAACTCCTTTATCCCGCACTACATCAGCGACTATGCGAGTTCTATCGGGAATCCAACCCACGGGACGGTTTCATTGGGGCAATTACTTCGGAGCGATCCGCCAATACATCGACCTGCAGCGGGACAACGAGGCGTACTATTTCATCGCTAATCTGCACGCTTTGACGACGTTGCGCAAACCGGACACGCTGCGGCAGAACTCGCTCGACGCGGCAATCGACTTGCTCGCCTTGGGACTCGACCCCGGCCGCGCGACACTGTTCCTGCAATCGGACGTGCCCGAAGTTTCAGAATTGTGCTGGTTGTTGATGACACAAACGTCAATGGGGCTGCTGGAGCGTTGCCACGCCTTCAAGGACAAAAAGGCGAAGGGGCTGCCCGCTGACGCGGGTCTATTCACATACCCGGTATTGATGGCGGCCGATATCCTGGCTTACGACGCCGATGTGGTGCCGGTGGGTGAAGACCAGGTGCAACACATCGAAGTCTGTCGGGATATTGCCGGGGCTTTCAATCACCAGTTCGGCGAAGTGTTCGTCATGCCCAAGGCCCGAGTCTTGGAACAGACGGCGCGAGTTCCTGGCACAGACGGCGAAAAAATGTCGAAAAGCTACGACAACACTATCGAAGTCTTCGAGGAACCCGCCGCGGCTCGCAAGCGGATTATGCGCATCCAAACCGACTCGCGACCGATGGAACAACCCAAAGAGCCGGCGGGCGACCACCTTTATCAGTTGTATTCCTTGTTCGTGGGCGACGAACAGCGTACTGCGATGGCAGCGATGTATCACCGCGGTGGATTTGGCTACGGAGAGGTTAAGAAGGCACTGGCCGAGGCCGCAGAAGGCTATTTCGCGGCCGCTCGCACGCGACGCGCGGAACTAGCGGCGGATCCCAAGCGAGTTCGAGAGATCCTTGACGACGGCGCCAGCCGCGCTCGTCGCAAGGCCAGCGCCGTGCTATCCCGCGCCCAGCAGGCTTGCGGCGTTAAGACTAACAACGCGAGCGGTTGATACTGGCAAACGCACGTCCCCAATGGGACGCTGTCCGTGCTACGCTCTGTTTCGAAAGGGACTGACCGCCGTGGTAGGATGGCCTTCCAAGGCCGTCCTGGCGGGTTTGCGAATATAAGCGACGGCCTTGGAAGGCCATCGTACTAGTTTCAAAACACAGCCTAGTGGTCTGTCAATTGTGGAATGAGGGATGTCATCGGGAGGG
>CAZFLF010000677.1:0-4550 GCA_964519825.1 uncultured Pirellulaceae bacterium
GATCGTCCGGTTTCTTCTGACCCACATAGGCAACCCACTCGTGTTTGATCACCTCTTCTCCGGCACCGAGAAACTGTACGTCGATGACTGCCTTCGTGGCCTTCGACGCTTTGACCTTCACCGCCACTTTAAGGCCGGGCTTCTCGCTGTTGTATTTGAAGAGTCGCGACCAGCCTGCAATCGGAAAATAACGTTTCTCGGACTTCTGGAGGCTCAGGCTCCTTTTGCCGCCCGAGCTAGCGCCGCGGTCATAGACGTACTTGACTCCTCGAACTGCCGCCCCTTGCTTCCAACCATCGGGAGCGTCCGTTCCGCTCTCGAAACTGTCCACGATCAGTACGTCTACCGCCTGTTCTTCGGCCGTCATCGGACGGGCAGTCAACGATAACGTGAGGGTGACAATGGATAGCAGATTCATTTGCCGAATCATATTTGCGACTCCTGAAGCGGTCTTCCGATTACAGGGAAATACGTATCGTCACGATCTCACCGACCGCCGGCACTTTGACGTCGTGGGACTTCCACTCCCCCTTCGAAGCGCGGAGCAGGAAATTCGCCGTGTCGCCCGGCTGAAAATAGGGCAACTCCGCGCGGCCATCATCATCCGTCCGACTCACGAGGGACTGAGCACTATCGAAGTAGACGAAATGCTCGGTGCCGCTCGCCTCGACCCGACCGTGCGGCAGCACCTCGACATCCGTCAGCTTGACCCCCTGCTCGGATTCGACCTGCACTGCAAAACCGGATGACGGCGGCAATTCAAGAACCACTGGCTCCAGCGTTCCGGCAGTAGCGGAGTGATACGATGACTTCAGCGCTCTGCCTTTCGCGACAGCAGCAATCTGGACCTCGTACCGTTCGTTGACAGGATGCACATCCTGAATCACAAACTTCCCGTGCCTGTCGCTAACGCCAGCATACGCCCGCTGAAAGTACGACTGATCCGGCCACGTCTTCACGACTACCAGGACATGGGCCTCCTCGATCGGCCGCCCCTGTTCATCGAGGATCTGACCGGTGACGTCGCCAGTCCAATCGTTATCGAGCATCGACGCAATCCCCGGCGGAAGCGGCGACGCCAGTTCGGGCTGGTCTTCGATCGTCTGCGCTGAGGCAAACCAGAGCCAGCCTAATGCCACGGCAAGCGTCGCGGTCATTGTCAGATGAAGTCGATGCCACAGAATAAGACCGCCGATCGCCGCAGCGTGACACTCGGCTGCGACCTGCGATGTATCGCCGAAACGCTTGAGGGCTGCACGACTCGCATCTTTTTCCGGCATCCCATTCTTGATGTACTCCCGAGTTCTCGCTTCGACGTGGAACGCAATCTCCTCTTCGATCGCATCACCGAACTCCTCAGCCGACTGAGCTACCGGCGTGCGTAAATAGCCGATGAACGCCTTGAGTACACGACGGATCATGGTCACGCCTCCATGGGCTTGGCATTGAGAACGAGAGTAATTCCCCCCACGAGGGACTCCCAGGTATTGATCTCCCGGGTCAACTGCGCCCGACCGGATCGCGTCAGCGTGTAAAACTTTGCTCGCCGATTCGACTCCGACGGACCCCACTCGGACGTGATCCAGCCCTGACGTTCGATCCGATGCAGAGCCGGATAGAGGGATCCATCCTCGACAGTGAGGACGTCCTCACTTGCTGCCTGAATCCACCGAGTTATGTCATAACCATGTCGCGCCCCGGACTGCAACGACTTGAGAATCAACATGTCGAGCGTTCCCTGCAGCAGAGCCAACTTGTCATTTGTTGCCATCGTGCACTCCCCAAGGATGTCTAGGGGTCACAATATCACGCTCCCCTAGAATGTCAAGGGAACACTGCTGAGTCAATCGGCTCTCGGCCAACGGCCCAAGTCCGCAAGAGATGCTTTGACAGTTACCTGTGCGTTTGCACAGAATCTGACCCAGAATTGGCCTGGCGTCATCTCGTGTGAGCGGTTCCGCAAAACGCTGTCCGAGCAAACCAGAAAGTAAAGAGCACTGCAAATGACAATTCCGTCTCGGTACCGCGAATTGGAAGTACGTGGAACGTCGCGCGAAATGGGGCGACAGATCGGAGAAGCCGCGCGGGAGGAGGTTCGCCAGTTTTGTGAGGTGGCTTTGCAGCGAGTGAATAAGACGATGCGGGTGTCTCGTGCTGCGGCAATGCAGATCGCCACGGGATCTGTTCCCTACGCCGAAGAATACAGTTCGGAAATGGTCGAGGAGCTACGAGGCATCGCTGAGGGCGCAAAGGTACCATTCGATGACGTCATGCTCCTGCAAGTCCGCAATCAGCTTCAACCCGATAGCGACGCGGGATGCACGTCGCTTGCGCTGGCAGGTTCTCCCTTTCGACCTAACGGCAGCATCGTGGCGCAGAATTGGGAAAATGACCCATTGCTCGACCAGTTCACCATTGTCTTAACCCGGAGGCCAAGCGGCAAACCGGCCTTCATGACCGTCACTCAAGCCGGCTTGATCGCTTATATCGGAGTTAGTGCGGCGGGAATCGGTGTGTGCTTGAATACGTTGCCGGCTCCTGCGCGAAAGGTTGGCGTCCCACACTATTTCACGGTTCGCGGGATCTATGAATCCGAATCGCTGGAGAGTGCAGTCACCGCAGTTTGGCGAGCACACCGAGCCATTCCAGCGAACATCATGCTGGCGACGCCCGAAGGCCCCGCAGACTTGGAAGTCACGATTGACGATATCCATGTCGTTCGCGACAAGGAGTCAGCTGGGATTGCGCATACGAATCACTGCAAGCATCCGGCTCTGGCGGCGACGAATCGTCAGTTTCCGGAGTTGATTCAATCCTACGCTCGAGACCGACGCATCCACGAGCTGATCGACTTTCGTGCCGGTAACGGATCGTCTTTGGAAACGATCATGGACGCCTTGCGGGATCACAAAGATAACCCGCGATCAATCTGCCGGCATGCCAATGATGATCCGATTACTGGTTTCTGGGAAACCGTGTTTTCCGTCATCATTGAAACGGATCAGCGGCGAATGCACATCAGCCGTGGAACACCTTGCAACCATCCCTACGAGTCTTATTCACTGTGTTGAATCTTTTTCAATGAGCAGTTACTAGTGGCCGACATCAAGAATCCAAAATTGATCTACTTCAAAGGTTTCCTCTTTCTCGTCACTGGGTTTGTCTCCGCTGCACTACTACTATTACTTGCTCCATCCTTTCGCGTCGCAATTCTGTTTGCGATTTCGGTCTGGTGCTTTTGCCGGTTCTACTATTTCGCGTTCTACGTGATCCAGCATTACGTGGATGCTGACTTTCGTTTTTCCGGTCTGATCGACTTCATTAAATACGTCATCAGTCAACGATTTGGCAGGCAGCCCGACAATGATCGCGAATAGGGCCCGCCGCGCATCATTATCGAAGTCACGGTCCATCACTCGGTAACGTGTTGCTGCAAAAAGTCGCGCCGTCGTTCAAGCATTGTTGCAGCGTCGCGCCCGATCCAAACAAGGTGCCCGCCAGCGTGGACTTCGCAGATCGAGGCGTTGGGGATTTGCGACGTGGCCCATTGCGCGTGGGCGAATGGCACCACCGGATCGAGTCGATCGTGGATAATCAGAGTCGGACATCGAACAACCTCGTTCACGAGGACCTTCTCGTTCAACAAAAGGTCAAGATCGTTGTCGATCCCAGCCGGTTGTGCGATGCACCGGACTTCACATTCGATCATTACATCGCAGAGTTCCCGTGCGATGGGGTCTCCTGCTAATTCCGTATATCGCTGGCCTGTAATCGCCTGGAGATAGGATCTTCGCGTCCAGGGAAGGCAACGAGTCTGCAAATGATTACCTAACTGGACCAATCGCCTCATCAAGCGCCCTCGAACAAACGGTAGAATCCATCCCTTGCCATTGGGCAGCCATTGTGCTGAGTCCCACCGGTGAGATTGGGCACATTGCAGAACTAACGCGGCAATGCGATCGAGGCACATGGAGGCAAACGAGATCGCCGCGGGACCTCCGCCGGACGTGCCGATCACGCCTACGCAGCCAATCTTCAAATAATCGAGCACTTGGCAAGCAAGCCACACGGCGTCCGCGGTTGTCCTGCCGCACTCAATCGGTGTGTCGAGGTAGCCAGGCCGATTCGGAATGATCAGACGAAAGCCTTGATCGAGAAGCGATCGCTCCATGATCTGAGCGAGGTCGTTTCCTGCACCCGTTCCGTGGAAATAGAGAATCGGCAGACCCGACCCGGCATCGATGTATCCTACGGGGCCACGGCACGTCTTCAGCAATCCTTGTTGTCTGTCGCAAGCCGGCCAGTTTTTATAACGGGAATTCACATCGACTATCGCTTTGTTAAAAGGGTCAGGAGCATATACAGAAATGAAATGGCTGCAGTTTCTCCACGCTTTCCATTCTGTGCAATATATGCTCCTGACCTCTTTAAATCAGATCTAATTTGTTGCGCGTTTCCAACCGCGCTGTGGTGGCATTTGTCCAGTGGCGGCGGGTTCGATCCAGATATGAAAGTCCTCGTTAACAAGTCGTAACAGATCATACGGCTTA
>CAZFLF010000678.1:0-4549 GCA_964519825.1 uncultured Pirellulaceae bacterium
GACCGGATACTTCGAGCTACCGATGTTGACCTTCACGTCCTTGTAGGTCAGGCCGAATGTCTCGGCAAGCACTTGGGCGATTACCGTCCGCGTGCCGGTACCGAGGTCTTGCGTCCCGCAGAACGTCTCGACGGCGCCGTCCGGATAGATTTTCAGCAAGCAATTCGACTGGTTCGCCCCCCCACCCCAGGTGTGCAACCCGATTCCCAGGCCATCCACGATGGAACCCCGAGGCTCGCCTTTCCCGTGCGGATGCCACTTGGCTTTCCAATCCATCAGCCGTGCGGCAACTTTCAATTCTTCGGCGTACACCGGACCCTTGCCATTGTCAGCGTTGGCCAGGTTGAGCATGAAAATGTCGAAACTGTCCTTGCCCATCTTGGCCGCGAGGTCATCGAGCGCCACTTGCGTTATCGCGCAAGCTTGCGGATGGCCAGGAGCTCGCCAAGCTCGCGATTGACCAAGGTTCGTTTTGACGACGGTACCGACACGGCGGAAGTTCTTGGGCACGAGCACGTACGGGATGATGCCGTGACCGACGCCTCCGGCGCCACCACTCCCCGACGCAGTCCAGTGGTGCGAATCCCACACGGTCACCAAGCCGCTCTCATCGGCGCCCAATTTGACCTTGATATAAGCGGATGGCCGGTTGCCACCGAGCTTCAATTCGAGATCGCGGTCGAGCATGAATTTCACCGGCCGGCCGGTCGCCTTGGAAATCGTCGCGGCGGCCGTGCTCCAATAGTCCGGATTAAATTTGCTGCCAAATCCGCCACCGACATACTCGCAGCGAACTTCGACTTCGTCGGCCGTAATCTTCAGACTTTGGGCGAATCCTTCATCGGTGCCGGAAACATTCTGCGTCGACAAGTAAGCGAGCAGCTTGCCGTCTTTCCATTCGACCGTGCAGCCATGCGGCTCCAAGCAGCAATGTGTGATCGCATCGATTCCGTAGAATCCTTCGATCACGTGCTTGCTTTCTTTGAACAGCCGAATGAACTCCTTTTCGACGAATTCGTCTGGGTCGTCCTTTTCGCCCGGTTCTTTTTGGGTTTGGACCTTGCCCCCTCCCTTGCTCGTTCGTTGAGCTTTTTCTGCGGCAGCCAGATCATCGTCGTTGACGAAGACATCGAGCTTCTCGTACTCGACCTTGATCTTCGACACGCCTTCGGCCGCGGCTCCTTCCGTTTCAGCGGCGACAACGGCCAGAATTTCGCCCTGCCACTCGATCTCTGGTAAGTCGTCCTTGCCGTCTTTGTTTTTCGCGATTTTGCCGTCTTTGTCTTTGACCGGTGCTCGCAGCACTTCAATGTGCACAACGCCGGGGACCTTCTTGGCTTCTTCGACGTCAATCGCTTTGATCTTGCAATGCGCGTGGGGACAACCGAGTCCCTTGGCGATGAGTTGATTCTTCAGGTTGACGTCGTAGGTGTACTTGGCAGCGCCGGTGGATTTGGCGATGCCGTCCAAGCGATTCGGAGACTTTCCGATCGATGCGGCTTGGTCGCGTGCGGGCCAGTTATAGGTCGCCATGCTCAGCCTCCTTTCGCCACCGCGATCGCGGCCTGAATGATGTTCGAATAGGTGCCGCAGCGGCAGATATTGCCGTTCAGCCCCGCACGAATCTGGTCTTCAGTCGCTTTCGGGTTCTTGTTGAGGAACGCTCGCACGGCCATCACAAAACCGGGCGTGCAGAAACCACACTGTTGCGCGTCATGCTCGACAAATGCCTTCACCACCGCGTCCGGATTCTCACCGCCGAGACTTTCGATGGTTTGAATCTTTTTGCCCGCCGCGGCCAGCGCGAGCGTCGTGGCCGCTTCCACCGGCTTGCCGTCGATGAAGACGGTGCTGGTGCCGGCACTGCCGTGCGAGCAGACGGGCTTACAGCCGGTGAGATCGAGTTGATACCGGAGTGCTTCGAGCAGCGTGGTGCGCGGCTCGACTTTCACCGAACGGTCCTGGCCATTCACGTTAAGGGTGATGGCCTTTTCCCCGCGGACGACTTCCGGCCCTGACTTTTCGTCGGCGGCGGGAGCGACCTGCTGATGCAGGGCCGTGGCCGCCGCTACGGCGCCGGACCCGCGGAGGAAATCGCGGCGATTAAAACCGGATTTCGTGCCTGGGCTGAGCTTCGAGTCCGTCATAGAAACCTCTTCGATGTGGATGATCGAGGTCCAAAGCAGCGGCGATTATACGAGTTCGATGGGACGATACAACCATTCAGACGACCAAGCACGAAGTCCCAGACACGTTCGTTGGATTCAAAACCGGACATAGTCACTTTGCCGGCCGCCAGCTCCCGCGGGCATCGTGCTTGAGATCGACATACTGTTTGACAAGGTCGGACACGGCGTCGTCGCTGCGATCGACGTAGAGTTGCAGCCAATCCCCTTCGACGCCCGTTTTGGCCACGCGGATGCCGGCTGCCAGCCGGCCGCGGTGATCGCCGCCCGCTTGATCGGCCGCCAGCAGCGCCGCCATGAGCCGGTCGGCAAGCGAACCGTCGGTCACCTCGTAAGCGCGGGCCATTTCCGTGACCACGGACCGGCCCGCTAGCGTGTTGCCTTGGCAGCAATAGAATCGCCCCGTCATTGCCGCCCAATAGCGGCTCATCGCCGGCGCGGTGGTCGGGTTGTGGACGGCGGCACGCCCTTTCATATCAATGATCGCCAGCTGCCGCAGTTCCGAGTCCGCGTCGTCTTGGAACAACTCGACGAACACTCCCTCGGGCCGTTTGCCCGCCGCCAGCAGATCGAGCGCTCGTTCGCCCCACTTGGGGACATGATGATGCTGAGTACAAAAGCCCCCGACCCCGGCTCGCACATACGGCACCACCTTACCGACTGCCGGATACTTGCTCGCCACCGCCGCCCCGACGACGCCCGTCTCCGGGTCCACAGCGACGATCGAAAACGTCGCGGTGATTTCGGGGACAGTGACGGGCGGTTCGTCCGCGCCAAGATATCGACAAAACACGAGAATCAAACTGAGATACATGAAATGAGAATAACGTGTCATGAAGAATGTTGTCCTTCAAAGTTCGTTTCGTTCAGTCTGTCGGAATGTGCTATTGGAGCCGACTGGGAATTGTAGTGGTTATTTGTAGGACTAGTCTCAGAGCTGCTCCTCTCCGTTGCAACGTCGCCAATTCCCAGGGCAGTTCACGGCCATCAATGAGCCGGTCACCTTTCTGAGAGATGTTCCCCTCCGTCGCTACGATTTTTTCTCGCGGTTCGCTGGATGGACCTGAAGCGCACGCAGCTCGGCGTCCCACGGGGCACGATAGGGGCGGACCAATTGGGCCGAGGCTTCCGCATCGCCAACCACGTCCTCGAGCGTGGCATCCCATTTCAGTTTGCGGCCGAGGCGCAGCGAGAGATTGGCTAAGTGGCACATCGTGCTGACTCGTTGCGCGCTGGCTAAATCGGAAATCGGCGTCGCGCGGGACTTCACGCAATCGAGGAAGTTGCGCACGTGGAGGGTGAATTGTTCCGATTCGCTTCCGGTGCGATCTTCGAAAGCTGCTGTCCAAGTCTCTTCCGGGCCCTTGATCTCGACTTTCTTCACTCCACCCACAGGTTGGCCGGCGAACTGTGGAACGTGATTCTCGGGTGGAATCTTTTTGTCGGCCGTGATCGTAAAGCCACGACGAGTGATTGCCAACATTCCTTTCGTGCCATAGATCTCGATAGACGTCGTGTTGCCGGAGCCGGCACTGGCTTCACGGTGTGACCAGGTCGCCGTCCAAGCGACTCTTGGCGACGACGGACCTCGCGCGTTGTTGTCGGTCGCGGCAGGGAACTCGAAGAACGCATCCTGGGTGTCTGGCGTTTCACCGTTGTCTTGCAAGCAGAATCGGCCACCAACGCTCGTGACGGCGGTCGGCGCTCCGCCCAGCACCCAGTGCATGATGTCCAGCGAGTGCTGACCGAGGTTGGTCATCTGGCCGCCGCTGTAGTCCCAGAACCAACGGAAATGATAGAGGCCGCGGTTCGGGTTGTACGGCCGCCACGGAGCCGGGCCAAGTAACATGTTCCAATCAAGTTCCTGCGGAGGCTCGCAATCGGCCGGCGAGCCGAAGCCCGGCATGATGTTGCGAAAGGCGTGCATCCGCACCGACATCACCTGACCGATGTGCCCGTCGTGGATCAGTTGCCGCGCCCGTTGATAGTGCCGCCCGGATCGCTGCTGCGTGCCGACCTGGACCACGCGTTTCGTTCGCGTCGCGACGTCGATCATCCACTCTCCTTCGCGAACGAAGAGCGACAGCGGTTTCTCGACATAGATGTCCTTGCCTGCCGCGCAGCCCAGCATCATCATTAGCGCGTGCCAGTGGTCCGGCGTCGAAACCACGACGGCGTCAACGTCTCGGTCTTCCAACAGCTTACGAAAGTCCGCATACGTCCGAGCCGCCCCACCCAATTGCGTCCGCCCTTCCTCCAGCCGCCCGCGATGCGCATCACAGATCGCCACGCAGTTCACATCGGCCTGAGCCTGGAAATCGAGCACGTGCCGTTTGCCGATCAGCCCGTAACCAATGAATCCG
>CAZFLF010000679.1:0-4537 GCA_964519825.1 uncultured Pirellulaceae bacterium
TACATTGATCACGCCGGGGGGAAGCCCGCCTCTTCAGCGAGCTTGCCAATGTAGAGAGCCGAGAGAGGAGTATCTTCGGCTGGCTTGATCAGAATGCAATTGCCAGCCAAAAGAGCGGGAAACATGAACCATGATGTCAGCACGATCGGATAGTTCCACGGAATAATTCCAGCAACAACTCCCCACGGTTCTCGATACGTAAAACCCTTCATGTTGTTGCCAACTTGCATCGCCGGCCCATCGCCCATTTCAATTCTTCGGGCAACTCCCGAAAAATACTCGGCGCACGCTCGGATTTGGGCAACGTCTCCTTCTGCGAGTTCGGAGACTTTACCACCGTCGCGAATCTCACAAGCCAACAAAACATCTCGATCCCGCTCGCACAGTTTCACGAGCTTATTCACCAAGGAGATGCGATCTTCGACTTCCACATCTTTCCAGCCATTGGTGCCGTTTCCATGAAATGCGCGATTCGCAGCTTCGACGGACATCGCAACTTCAGCTTCACCCATTTCGCATACGGTCGCGAGGACCTCTTGCGACCCTGGATCCGTTGTTTGAAAGGTAGCATTCATCGATCCAGGAACGCTTTTTCCTCCGATAAAGCCCCCTAGCGGTTTTCCGCCGTTATTGCAGAACTCGGTGAATGTTTTCGGAGTTTTGAATGTCGCAGCAGTAAACGCACGAATCTCAGTGGTTGCAGTTGCCATCTAAAGAATTCCTTCACTTGAGCGAGGTCGATTCAACGTAGTCGGCCGAGCGACGGCCGGTTCTGAAGTCTCGTGTGGGGTGGAATGATTCTATCAACGTCGACGGTCGGTGCTACTGGATCGCGATGCCGAGATCGGCCGACACAGCCGAACTAATGAGCTCCGGTTCCACCAGCGTTCGGTGTCGGACAGATTTGCGAGGCGTGACTTTGTTCTACTCGTAGATTGGACAAAATGTATTGAAGGCGGTTTCACAGAAAACACCCGGATCATTGTAACGACGGTTTTGGTTCAAACTGTTAATCGTTGCCATCTGCTCGGTGCTGAGCTCAAAATCGAAGATCGCAAGGTTTTCGGCAAGGCGATCTCGATTCGTCGTCTTCGGAATCACGGCCGTTCCACGCTGCACGCCCCAACGCAGCAATACCTGGGCGGGCGCCTTTCCGTGAACGGCAGCAATCAACTTGATTTCTTTGTGCTCAAGAAGCGAGTCAGAACGGTCGGCCATTCCAATCGCGTGATAAGACAGAGCTCCAAGCGGCGAGAACGCTGTGCAAACGATCTTCTGCTCGCGAGCAAATCGCAGCAGTTTCTCTTGTGTCAAATAGGGATGAGATTCCACTTGCAATACCGCAGGCGGCTCGCTGCCAGAACTGATCAGGTCGCGAAGTAGTCCAGTCCCAAAGTTACTGACGCCGATGTTTTTGACCAAGCCTGCCCGTCGAAGATTGACGATTGCTTCCCAAGTTTCCAATAGCGGCACGCTGCCTAATTCCATTCGGCGCTCAACGGCATGTGGGTCGTAAAACCATCCAGGTGGATACCGCTCGACAATCGGAACGAAACGCTGGGCAATGGGAAAATGAATCAGATACAAATCCAAGTAATCCAGCTTCAGATCGGACAACGACTTTTTGCACGCCAGCTCCACATGTTCCCGGCGATGGTACGTGTTCCAAAGCTTCGACGTAACCCAAAGGTCTCCGCGACGACAAGCGCCGCTGGAAAGAACTTGGTGCAATCCGATACCGACTTCTGCTTCATTCCCGTAATCACAGGCACAGTCAAAATGCCGATACCCTCCGGCAACCGCATCTTGAATCAGTTGGGCACACGCCTCCTTTGGCACTTTCCACGTGCCAAGTCCGATGGCCGGAAGTTTTACTCCGGTTCGCAGTTCGATGTATGCGGCCATTGCCGTTCCTGGAATCGCCGAATCTTAGACCAAGCTTCCTGACACTAGTTTGGACGACTTCCAAAACATCAGATCCGCATCGTAACTGTCTTCACTTCGGTGTAATTCGCCAAGCCATACTCACCGAGTTCACGTCCGATGCCAGACTGCTTGAAACCACCGAAGGGAGCCGCGGCGTCAAACACATCAAAACAATTAACCCACACGGTGCCGGCTCGCACGCGATTAGCAATAGCATGGGCTTTGGTAATGTCTCGCGTCCACACCGCTGCGGCCAATCCGTAAGTCGTCGCATTAGCTCGTCGGACTACTTCGTCAATGTCCTTGAACGGTATGATAGTCATCACCGGTCCGAAGATTTCCTCTTGTGCAATCTTCATATTATCGGTGACATCGTCAAAAATCGTGGGTTCGATGAAATAGCCACGGTCGCCGACCCGTCCGCCTCCACAGAGTAACTTGGCACCACCTTTCCGGCCCTGTTCGATGTAACTCATCACCTTTTCGTATTGTTCCTCCGACACTTGCGGACCTTGCTCGGTCGAGGCATCGAGAGGGTCACCCACCTTTCGACCCTTGGCTTTCGCGACCATCTTCTCGACGAACTTCTGATGAATCGACTGTTCGACAAAAACGCGACTGCCGGCGCAACAGCACTGGCCTTGATTGAAAAACAGTCCGAAATACGATCCCTCGACGGCGTCGTCGAGATCGGTGTCGGCGAAGACAATATTCGGACTTTTGCCACCAAGCTCTAGAGTGACTCGCTTTAGATTGGTCTGGGCAGCAGCTTCCATGATGAGATGGCCGACTTCGGTCGAACCCGTAAAGGCCACTTTGTCGATGTCAGGATGTCGCGCGATGGCTTGTCCGGCTGTCGGGCCAAAGCCGGGCACCAGATTCACGACTCCTGGAGGAAATCCTGCCTCAAGAATTAATTCACCCACTCGCAATGCCGTAAGCGGAGTCTGTTCGGCCGGTTTCATTATGACGGTGCAGCCGCAGGCGAGCGCGGGCGCAAGCTTCCAGGCCTGCATCAAGAGCGGAAAGTTCCAGGGGATAATCTGCCCCACAACACCGACCGGCTCATGCCGCGTGTAACAGAAATACGGTCCGTTGATCGGGATCGTCTTTCCATGAATCTTGTCGGCCCATCCAGCGTAGTAGCGATAACAAGCAATCGTAAGCGGCAAGTCGGCTCCCTTGGAGTCGCGAATCGGCTTCCCGTTATCGAGCGTCTCTAACTCCGCCAACTCATCACTATCACGCTCAATCAAATCCGCGAGTTTGTTCAAAAGTCGACCTCGCGCAGTCGCGGACAACTTCGACCAGGGACCGTCTTCAAATTCGCGTCGCGCGGCGACCACCGCCTTATCAACGTCCGCTTTGTCCGCCTCAGCCACGTTCGCAATGACTTCGCCTGTTGCGGGGTTAATTGTCTCGAAAGTCCTGCCGCTCGATGCAGCGACCCACTTGCCATCGATCAAAAGCTTGTTTTGTCGTACTTTGACCTCTCCTGACGCTGACGATTTTCGGGCCAATGCCGTAGTAGTCATTTTTCGAACTCCTTTTGAAGGGTAACGCGTCTGTTCCAATGTCTTTCAGAGCACTGCGGCCAGTAGTCGGCAAAGTTAACCTTCGCTAGTCCAGCGGAGTAGCGTGCCGCTAGAACAAACAAGTTTGGAAATCCAAGAATCTACAGGGCGCCCGCCTGGCGAAGCTCGGTTTCAATTACCTCGACAAAGCGACGAGCGGCTGCATAGTCCATGTCGTGCTCAGTAGCCAATTCGTGGCTGATTACAGTTGGTGTCAAGCCGGACCAAAAGCGCATGGCGACCCACTCGCCAAGATCCTGCCACCGTTCGCGCACCGAATTGTCACTAAAGGCCACCACGTAATTGCACCTCAAGAACATGAAAGCAAAAGCAATTCGCACGACGGTGCGAGTTGCTCAAAAATATATCCGACCAGATAATTGCCCGCAAACGGATAGACGCGATCCAGCTAAGGATTGCTGCGAGCGCTCAGACCGCGGCGGCCGATGGTCCGTTAAGACAATGATTTGGCTAGGCACAAGCATCTGCCGACGTGAATTACTTCATCGGGAAAGGACTTGAGCACAGCTCTTTCCATCTGGGTGTTGTAGCGAGTCGATTTCGTCTGATAAGTACCCGCGAGCCTCACGACACTAATCGCGATAGCATCTTCCGAGAGGCGCGGAATGAACTCCGCTCCCAAGTGCGGCGCAATCATGTCAAACGATACTAGTAACGGAATGTTAGCAATTCCGATCACGGCCACCATGTGTGACTAGCAGAATGCCGTTATGCATGGCGACGCCACCGAGGGATAAATGAATCCCACGTCGCTCGCAACCGTTAGCGATTGCCCGGTGAGAACCAGTCGCAAAACACCACCGATAAAGGTCGTTGGTAGGGCATTAAGAATCTGTAGGACGGGCGGCCTACCTGTATCCCACCGGCCAGTCCGAATGATGACATAGACCTTCGGCCGTTTGAGCCGACGCTCTATGGCCGATACTAAAAGACTTACGGCAACCACCGGGTTACCGTAAATTCATTTCAGAAAAGATTTAGTATCCCCAGGAGGGCTCGAACCTCCAACCTTCGGC
>CAZFLF010000680.1:0-4536 GCA_964519825.1 uncultured Pirellulaceae bacterium
AATTCTGGTAAACATCCTAGTGCTTTGTCCAACGTGAATTGAGGGATGGGAGGGCAGAGTTGCAAACTGTAATATTGAAACGGCACCGCGGCCAGTCGAAGGGATCTCTTGACCTCCAAGGCAGCAACGGAATAAACTCCCCGCCGCTCAGAATGAGACCCTCGCGGGCACATCAGACGCCATCACAACTGCCGATAGCTTGTTCTCGGCCCTCGCGCGGAGTGCCATGCACACCGGATTCAAGAGTTGTGCGTGCTCTACATCCGTAATCGTTCTTCCCTCTAGTGACCGAGGTGCAGGATGTTTAAGAAGCTTGCTGCGGAGATCAATTTCCGTAAGGGGCGTCGCCAGGGACATATCCCCACGCTGAAGCGTGCTGCGATGCAAGACCTGCACAACTCGCGAGCGGCAATTGAGTTGGCCCGGCTTGGAGTTCCGGAAAACATTTGTGCGTCATTGTTCATTAGCCTCAATGGCCTCAGAGTTTTCGCCATCAAGAACCGTTTCAGACCGGAAGCCAAGGAACTGCTGCATCTGGCGGTCAGCCAACTGGAAGACAGCCGTGGCCAGTTTTTCCAAGACGTCGCTGCCCTGTATTTCTCCGGGCAGAAGCGGAATGGATTCTTCGTGGAAGTTGGAACGGGCGATGGCGAAACCCACTCAAACACTTTCATGCTTGAGAAGCAGTTCGACTGGCGAGGAATTCTGTTTGAGCCGGATCGTCGCTTCCATGCGGGGATTCGGCAGTTGCGAAACGCTGTACTAGAAACCCGCCCGGTGTACTCGAGCGATGACCGCACGCTCCAGTTTTTGGAGGTTTCTCGCGCTGGAGAGCTTTCGACCCTGGCCGACTTCAAGCGAGAGGATGGGCGTTACCGTACAGGCACTGCTCACGCTGTCGAAACGGTGACTCTGACGACCGCGCTAAGACTGCACAATGCGCCTACCGATATCGACTACGTGTCGATCGATACGGAGGGTTCTGAGCTGGAGGTTTTAAAGGGATTCGATCTGGACGCCTACAACGTCAAGTTCCTAACTATTGAGCACAACTTCGCGCCAGACAAGAAGAAGGCTCTTGCCGATTATCTCCGCCCCTATGGTTATCGCGAAGTGTTCTCCGAGTTCTCTTATCTTGATATTTGGCTATTGAAGGACTGAAATTGTTTTTCACATGGACTGCGGCCTGACAGGTTGCTGAGAATCGATACTCCGGTTGCCGCTCGAGTGACTGACTCCCCATGCATCACGTGCATTTCCTGTTTTCCGCTGAGTCTGCCGAACTCTATCGTCGCACGGTTCCAGCCATCCCACACGAGCGTGGCGGTTTTCGATTTGATGAGAACGTTGAGGCGTCTGAGGGCTGGCTCGTCTTCTCCGATCCGAAGTGTACGGAGATGACGACCGCAATTCCGCACTCGCGACGAGTCCTTGTCGTCAACGAACCATCGCCGATGGGCTATCTGCCGTCACGATTCGTGAATCAGTTTGGCGTTCTCGTGTCGCCGTACATGATTCGCGGCTATCGAGGATTCTGGTTTCAAAGCCACCCCGGCTTGCCCTGGTTGTTCGGCGCGGAGCATCAAGATGCGCGGTATCGGCCAACACTTTCTCATCAACAACTGATCGATCTCACAGCGCCGGCCAAGTCGGACGTCGTTTCTGCCATCGTTTCCAATAAGGTAGTTCACGAGGGACATCGCCGACGGTTGCGATTCCTGCAGACACTCAAACGACGTCTGGGGAGTCGCCTCGTTGTCTTCGGGCGGGGGATCCGCGAGATCAAAGACAAGGCCGAGGCGATTATGCCCTACGCCTATCATCTCGCTCTGGAGAACACGAAGGAACCGTCCTACTGGAGTGAAAAGCTCGCGGATGCGTACCTCGGATATTCCCTGCCTATTTACGCCGGTTGCCAAGATATCGACCGCTGGCTGCCTTCGGAAAGCATGTTGAGCATTGACGTGAATCGTCCCGATATTTCCTGCGACCGAATCATCGAGGCGTTGGAGTTAGATATGCATGCAGCCCGTTTGCCGGAGATTTGTGAAGCCCGTCGTCGCATACTGCGACAGGAATCCATCTTTGATGTCGTTGCACGGGCGATCTCCGCGAGCCCGTGCAGCGAACCAAACAGCGCCAAACCGGAGCAAATTCGATCAATCCCCCGGCCGGGTCTCGTCCGGCGTGTCCGTCGCGAACTCCGACGCTCTTATCACCAACTTACGTTTCGGATCAGCCTCAACGAAGTCGCTAGTAAAGAGTGACAGTAGTTCCAATTTCGGTCAGGCTGATCGCGAGTCAAATCGCTTTTACGCCGAAGGCGTTACACATATCAGCCCAGGGTCGCGAGCAAAGCGAGCGCACCCTGGGTTATGGACCACCTTCGTGTTCGTTACCCCAAAGGGGTTAAACAATCGATCACTCTGAAGTGTGTAACCCTTTCAGGGTAAAGACGGCCTTCGGACTCTTCACCCAGGGTGCGCGGCCAATCGCCGCGACCCTGGGCTGATATGTGTAACGCCTTCGGCGTAAAGACCGCCAGCCACCCATATTTTCAAATCGTATTTCTATCGCCGCGCGGCGCGATCAAACCCGGAGCCATCCGGTTGGGACAAGATCCCGATCATCTTTCTTTGGATCTCGAAACCAGCGGGCCGGGGCGATGACGAGCTTCTGCGGATTCGACGCCAGCCACGCTCCCCACCAACTGAAACTGCTATTGGCAACGATGTGGTGATTGCAAGCAGACATCAGCCGCAGATCTTCGTAATTCCGCAGATCATCATTGTGACGGACGTAGCGCGTTGTGAGCGGCAAGACAATGTTTTCCGCCGCCCAATTCGGCTCATCGGAGAACACGTAGAACGTGAGGTTGTCACCGAGCTTAGAACGAAGTAAATCGGCAGCCTGCTGATAATATTGGGGCGAGCACGTTCCATGGACACGCCCTGCTTTCGTGTCCGAGACATAATCCCCCCGCCGCACGTGTACCGAGACCGAATAATGTGAAGTAATCTCACGCAGCCATTCGGCATTTTCAGGACTTGGGGGGGTCTGAAGTTTCAACTCTTGGCGAAGTACTTCCTGTGCCCCAAGGAAGTATTGCTCACTTTGCCAATAGCCGTGTAGATACGTCTGAGGACCAAGTGTAAATACTGCCGGGTCGAACCCGAGTCCTCGTTCCCGGAAGTACCGGACACTTCGGCCATGCGTCAGCTGCCACCGGACGAACGCGATTAAGTTTTTTTGCGGTGGTGGGAGATGGCAAGCAGTGACTGAAGAGCCATCACAATTCACAGCGTGAATATGAAAATGGTTCAAGCCAAAGCGGCGGCTGGCATCGCCTTGATAAACTCTCGTGTCGATCCCTAGCGGGGTGGCATGCCGCAACGATAAAGCGCGTGCCGTGGCGTATTGAAAGAGTTGATTGCCTAAACCGCCGGTAATTTGCACGATGATCACGATGTGATTCCGCAGAGCAGTGTTTAGTCCTATCTCAGATTGCGTCTCAAGCCGCGTTAGGTCCGGTAATGAAAATCGTCAAGCTGATCAAGTCGCTGAAAAAGCCTGTACTGAAGCTCATCAGCCCCAAGCATCGGGAGATGTATGCCGCACACCGAAGATTTCGTCGCGAACACGCCGAAGCCCGACGCTATGACTATCCAGGCTTGAACATGAGTTCAACAGTGATTGATCTCGGCGGGTTCTGTGGTGAATGGACAGACGGAATTTTCGTGCGATATCAGCCGACA
The DNA here is from genome assembly GCA_964519825.1 of uncultured Pirellulaceae bacterium. Lineage (GTDB taxonomy): Bacteria > Planctomycetota > Planctomycetia > Pirellulales > Pirellulaceae > CAZFLF01. The sequence goes on from CAZFLF010000680.1 coordinate 3,756, forward strand.
GTTCACATTTTCGAGCCCCATCCGCACTTTGCACAGAAGCTAACCGAGAAGTATTCGTGTAATCCCAGGATCCACATTCATGCCTGCGCACTTGGATCGGCGGACGGAGAGTTCGAGTTGGCTGACCTCGGTGACGGATCTTCCGCGCGTCGCTCGGGAGGGCGCCGGTACACTTGCCGGAGTGTTGAAGCGGGAGCCTATTTGCATCACTTGAACCTAGATCAGGTGGACTTGATCAAGATCAATATTGAGGGAGGGGAATACGATATCGTTCCACATCTTGGTCGAATCGGATTCTTGGGGAAAATCAAGACGATTCAGATCCAGTTTCATCTCTTAACGAATCAAAGCCCCGAGGAGCGCGATACAGTCCGGAATCTGCTGCGGCAAACACATGGCGAGGTGTGGTGTTATCCGTTCGTCTGGGAACAGTGGGAGCGTCAGCACTCATGATATCGTCGTGCGAGTATTGCAATTTGGGCGCGGTACAGAGGGCGGTGAAACTCGTGTCGTAGTCGCGTTAGGAAGGGCTTGCCGCCGCTAATGGTGCTTCCACCAATTTGCTGCGATACCTCCGTTACGCAGGAAGGCGTTATGACTGTGATCGGCACCTGCGTCAGCCAAGTCATTTGCAATGTCGTGTCAACCGGGCGGTCGAACATTGTGGTGAAATGGAGCAGCTTGGCCGCGGCTTCACGCGTTACGAGTTGGGCCGAGGTGCGCAGGGGAACTATCCTCGGTTGCAACACCGAGTGATTGCCGTCGGTGCACAGCACGCGGT
>CAZFLF010000681.1:0-4527 GCA_964519825.1 uncultured Pirellulaceae bacterium
AATCGCCTTTCAGGTACGCGCATTTACCCCACTCCAGATAGGCCGTGGGCAGATGCTGAGACTCCGGGAAGTTTTTGGTGAGCGTGCGGTAGAGTGCGGTCGCTTGGTCATATTGTCCCCGCGCCGACAAACTGGCAGCCTGCTGTAATGTCGCGAAATCGGCATGTTCAAAATTCGGTGTGGCGGCGGCGGCGGCAAACAACTTTTCCGCTTCGGGATAACGCTTCAACGACAAAAGCGTTTCACCTTGCCGCATGCTGACCTCCGTGGCGAGTTTGTGCTGAGCGAATTGCTTCAAGAATTTTCCGTAGGTCTGGCCGGACTGCTCTTGTTTCCCCAATTCCTGTTGGCACACTCCCAGGGCATACAGCGCGTCGGCCGCCAAGTCTGGCTGCGGATTTCCCTGGATTAGTTGCGAGTAAGTCTCTTCGGCCTGTTCCTTTTTTCCGAGGCCATACAGCGCTTCAGCCAGGTAGAAACGCGCCTGGTCGACGTTCTTGCCTCGCGGAAACTTCTCGATAAGTGTCGCGAATGTCCGCGTCGCCTGCTCGAACGCTTCCGGCCGGCCCGAGCGCCCCAAGTTGTATTGAGTTACACCCAAATAGAGATAGGTCGATTCTAATAGAGCAAATTGTGGATAATCCTTGAGTACTTTGTTGAAGGATTCCAGCGCTTTTTCAAACTGTTGGTTTTTGAGATGGCAAATCCCCAGGTAGTGATGGGCACGGTCGATGCGCGTGTCCTCGGGGTATTTCTTGACAAAGATCAGCCACTCCTCGGCAGCCAAATCGTAGACCTCGCGGTTCTGTAGCGCAGCGGCCGCGGCATACTGCCGCGTGGCAGCTTCTTCGGACTGCTTGGAACTGGCTTCCTGAGCAACGACATGCGCCGGATTCGCACACACGAGCGCGAAGGTGGACATGCAACTCATCACCGCAGCCAGTTCCCAAACCTTCATGACTTATCTCCCTCCGTCACAATAGGTGACAGTGGCGTAGTGAAAACCACCCAAGCATTCATCCTGATTCTACTGCGCCGGCGGACGGGGTCGGGAGTCTTTTTTGCGGCGGCCATCAGTGCTTCAGCCATGTGACAATGATTTCCGCCGCCGCAAAAAAGACTCCCGACCCCTTCGTTCAATCGGCCCCTGGCAGGCGAGTCTCCAACGCAATTCTACCGACGCCCAATGAGCCAATCAGATCGACAACTTGGACCACGTCGCCATAAGCGATGCCTTTGTCGGCTGCGATGACTGCTGCCAAATCCTTATTTTGCTCCAGTAACGGCGGCACCATTTGGCGAATCTTCTCTGCGTCAGCCGGATCTCCATTGGCGAACACAGTGATCTCGCCGTCGGCAGTGCGTTGAATCGTAACATTGAGCGTTGTATCCGGAGTTGCTGCGCCCGTGGCAGCGGTGGGCAAGTCAATTTTGATGGCAGGATTATTCACAATCGTCGGCACCGTGATCATGTAGACGATCAACAGCACGAGCGTAATGTCGACGAGCGGCGTGACATTGATCTCACCGATGACCCCGTCGTCTTCATCGGCGTAATTTGTTGCGGCGGTTGTCATGCTACACGCTCCCCACTTACGGATTCGGATAACTTGGGGGGTGTCTTGGAGGCCCGGATGGCCAATTCGGATAACAGTAAGTGCGCCACGAAATCGATTCTTGTGGATAACCGCTTGACGCGCCGTTGGAAGTAATTGAAAGCCATGACCGCTGGTATTGCCACAAATAGTCCAATGGCCGTGGCGACCAGCGCCTCAAACACACCCGCCATTACGGCGCTAGCGTTGGCCTGCGAAGTAGCACCCTCGGCAGTCAGATCGTGCGCCGCCTTGATGATCCCGAGGACGGTGCCCAGCAAACCGACGAACGGAGCGTTGTTTCCCAGTGTCCCCAGAATCGCAAGATTGGCTTCCATGCGCAGCCGTTCGTGAGCCTTTGCGCTGAGCATGGCCTCTCCGGCAGCATGGGTGCCGCGCCCCGCGACTGACAAACCGGCCTCCAAAACGCGGCACTCGGGAGCTCGGGAATTCTTTACGAGTTCTCGCGCCTTTTCTCCTTCGCCCGAACGCATTAATTGTTTTAAATCTGCCGCCAGTGTTTCGATATTCACGCGACGAAATAGAAAGAACAGCATCCGCTCGATCATGATCGTAATGCTGATCACACTAAGCGCGATAAGCAGCCACATGACCCATTCGGCGCCCAGTACTGTAATCTTCAGGAAGGACTCGGTTACGTTCATAGTTAACCACTCGCTTGCGTGTCGAAGCCATGCTGTTTGCGATGTACAGGACCGTCGAAGGTCTTTGACGATTTGAACAATTCGTACCGGCCATCTCCGGCCATGGCGAGAGTCCGCTCCTCGATGGTCCGTCGCTCTTCCGCTTTAAGCGGCTGAAATTCACGCACGATTTTGAGGTTCTGGTCCAGCACCTTCTCGGAGTCAATGCCACTGACCAGAGTCGCGATCGGCAGCGACAGGACGTACCGTATCGCTTCTTCCACAGGAACGCCCGCTTGGGAAACAATCGAACCATTGCCTCCCAGACTTTTCATGCCGAGTGCGGCGATACCGCGCTTGTTCAACTCCGGCAGCACCAACTTTTGGAAGCTGCGAAAGTGAACGTCCATGACATTCAACGGCATTTGAACGGCGCTCCACGGGTACGGCTTGGCAAGCATTGCGAGATGAATTGACGGGTCTTTGTGCCCGGTGAAGCCTAAGTAACGAACCTTCCCCGCCTGCAATGCTTTGAGACCGGTGTGGATAGCGCCGTCTGCGGCGAATACCCAGTCCGGGTCGTTGTCATAGACAATCTCGTGAAACTGCCATAAGTCAAGGCGATCGGTCTTGAGTCGACGGAGACTGTCGTCCAAGTTGGACTGCGCTTCTTTCGCGGTCCGCCCACAAACTTTTGTCATGAGAAACGCCTTGTCGCGTCGACCACCGTCGGCCAACGCCTTCCCCATCCGCTCTTCCGCGACGCCATCGTGATAATCCCAGCAGTTATCCATGAAGGTGATTCCTTCATCGAGGGCCCGCTGAATCAGCCGCACGCTCTCCTTCTCGCTGAGTTTTTTCGGATTAGTGCTGGAATGCCCCCCTAACGACATGATACTCACCATTTCTCCGGTGCGGCCAAACGGGCGGAGTGGGACCGCGGCTGTATCATTCTGCTGTGCGGCTGTTGCTGTTTCGACAAGGTGCAGGGCAGCAATCCCGGCTGCACTGGTTTGAAGGAAGTCACGGCGGTTGCGGTGCTCGGCGTTCATGCTTTCCGCTCCTGGATGATGCGTTGCGTTTCAGGAAAACTCGACTCGACTATCCTAGACGACTGACAAGTTTAAGAATGTCCGCCGTGGAACAATGGCCTTCCAAGGCCGTCCTTGGCGGAATTTTGTAAACTAGCGCCTCCCTTTGAACGCCATCCTACCAGTTTCTAAACACAGGCTAGTACTACGCCTCCAACCAAACGGGCGCGGGGAGAGCGCCACGATGATGTTGGGATTCTTCTCGCCGATGGGATATCCGCAAATCGGATGCCACAGTCACGTGTTGTTGCGGGATGCTGAATTCAAAACAACGCTATTGCCCGCCCAGGGCCGCCATGACAATCCTGGATCTTGATCGCGGCGAAGAGGAAATGGGCTTGTTCCGGAATCTGCCCTAAGTTCGTCAGGAACTCGACGGCGACCATCCCGCTGCTACCGAGTGCCCAATAGGTCATCAGGGCTCGGCGCGGCTCCACACCACCAACCGATGGAGCATCAATGGCCACTGCGCGAATACCTTGCTTCGCCAGATAGCGGATCGCATCGGGACCCGGCGCCGGCCACCCCTCGCTCTTTCCGTTGAGCGGATCGGAAACGCAAGCCGCGCCGGCGGGCACCGGTTTGAAGTACTTGTCGGTGTGGCCGCAATGAAAGATGACGACGTCGCCGGTGCGAAACGCGCCCTTCCGTTGTTCAAACTCCCGAATATCTTCCGCCGTGATCTCCGGCGAGATGGGCCACTGAGTCTTGTCAGTTGTGCCGACTCGATGCCGGACGTCGATAACCCGAGCTCGTCCGCTCGTCCAGGCGATTGGCACTTGCTCCGTGGTCACGTTGCTAACCCCTCGCGGGCCATATTTGCGCTCGTAGTCTGCTAACCACTCTTGCACTTGCGGTGCGTATTGCGAATTGGCAAACCGCTCGGGTGGCAGTGCATACGACGGTGGCACCAGATGCGTACCCGCGTGGCTATCGAGCATGTGGGTGTGATGATAGAGATCCAGGTTGGCCGCATAGAGGAAGTCGGCTTTCACGTAGGGATGGCGATGGTTGCCCGTCCCCGCGCCGGTCCAAGTCACAGGCAGATCCTTGGAAAGCACCACCGAAAGATCCACGACCTGCTTCTTGCGAGCCGACCGAATGAGTTGATCGGCTAACGGGCTTGGTGGAATGGCGAAGGCACGCCCCTCGCCATAGGGTCCGTCCGCATGTCGCGGACCGAGAACGCAATAGAAT
>CAZFLF010000682.1:0-4522 GCA_964519825.1 uncultured Pirellulaceae bacterium
AGAGGTTAGAGGTTAGAGGTTAGAGGTTAGAGGTTAGAGGTTAGGAAAGATAATCCTTGGACATTGGTCATTGGGATTTGGTCATTTCTACTTTAGGTGCACCACCATGCGAGCCGTCATGCCGGGGCGCAAGAGAGGTTCGTCGCGTTCCATCCGGTTCTGTACTTCAGCGCGAATGCGGAACTTGTTGCCGGCTTGCATCAACGGATTCACCCAGACCACTTCCCCGGTGAACTGCTCGCGACGTCCTTGAGCCAGATCGATCTCGACGGTTACCGGCCGGTGCGCAACGTCGGTCGGGTTGATATCACCGCCGCTGAGAAAGCCTTCGACCCTCAGGCGGTCCATGCGCACGACCCGGAATACCGCTTCGCCGGCGTTCACCCATTCGGAATCGTCTTTGAATACATCAGCTACCAGTCCATCGAAGGGAGCCAGGACTCGGCGGCGCAGAATCGTCTCGTCGGCAGCGTCCACAAGCGTCGTTTTGACTTGGGACGTGAGCTCCGCAATGCGGCGTTCGAGCTTGGCCCGATCGATGCCCAGCTGTTCACGCGTCTTGACAAGTTGCTTGCGTCGGACTTCGGCGTCCGTCACCGCTCCCGGCGTGCGTCTTTTGATTTCGAGATCCTGATTCAGCTCCGCTTCCGCCAGTTCGTACGATTTCGTCGCGTAGCGAACGTCGATGTCGTCTTCCGCTTTGGCTTGTGCTGCATCGCGCTCGGCCTGGGCGCTCAGCTTTTGCAGCTGGGCATGACGGTCGTCGATTTGGGCCAGCAAGTCTTCCTGCTTGACGAAATCCCCTTCCTTGACTTTGATCGCGCTCAGTGGCCCGGTTTCGAGCGCCGGCACTTCCACATCGTCGATCAGAAACACCTGGCAGCTTTGCATGACGGCTTGTGCCGGCACGGACCGCAACTCGGACGTCGCTGGTGGACCCGATAACATCCAGGCTGTGAGCAGAGGGAGCGTGAACATCAAATGTTTCCTGTTCAAAATACGTGTGTCGACTTCTCACAACCAAAACAGCACCTTGGTTTGAACCGTCTCCAGCACTTCGTGGAACCAAACGTAGCCCAATCCGCGGCGGCCACAGTGAACGCGGGCGGTGACCGTCGTGTCGCTCCGCAATTCCGGCAGGTCTTCCTTGTCAATTGCGACGCGCAACACGACTGCGTTCCCGTCGTCTCCGTGGACTTCCGCCGTGCGTTGTACTTCGACAACTCGTCCTACGAATTCTGAGCCCGGGTGCGAGGCCAACAAAAACGTCACGGGCAGCCCGTCGGGAGATTCGCGCGTCGCTTGCGTGATATGTCCCATGCGTCGTTCCGGCATGTGCAATTCGAGCTCCCACGGCCCCGACGGATCGACGACCGTCATCAAGACTTGTCCCTTGTCGACAGGCCGGCGAAGCAGCAGGTCGTGTACGTTCCAGGTGACGACTTGCCCTGGCATTTCGCTGCGCACAATGAGTTGTTCTTGCTTTTGCAGCAGCAGTTGCAATTCGCGAGCGATGCTCTCTTCGACTTGCCGTAGTTCGAGCAGCTCGCCGTCGAGCCGATTTCGTTCTTCGATCGTTAACCGCCGATCGGTCAACTGCGACCGCTGAACCGTGGTGATGCGTTCCTGCGTCGTCTGTTTGCGGCCAATCAGATTCGTGATTTGGATTTCGAGTTCGTTATTGGTCAGTTTCGCGAGCACCTGCTTCGCTTCGACCGATTGCTCGTGTCGCACCGGTACGTCGACGACGACTCCGTCGATCTGGGCGAAAACGTCGCGGCGGATGGCTGGTTGCAGTTTGCCTCGCGCGGAGAGGGCAAAGTCCGCAGGGATCAGCACCAAGCTAAGCACCGCGGCCACAATCAAGGCCACAACGACCATCGTCTTGGGCAGAGTCCGGGCCTTGATAACCCATGTGGCGCGACCGAGCGTCTTCCAGAGCGGCAGCAGAAAGAGACTGTTGTGCTCTAACGCATTGGCCAACGCCGACGCGCTGTGGGTTGCCACCGCGTTGACGCGCTCGACAAATCCGTCTCCCTGCCGATCATCGCCGAGCTTCTCGACGATGAGCACGCCGATTGCCCGAGACTGCTTGGAATGCGTCTCTAATTGGTCCCCTCCGGCCCCCCCGGCGGTTTGGGAAGTCGACTCGGGATAAAGGGGTACGACCGCGACGAGCCGCGCGTGCGACTGGTCGAGGTACTCGTGCAGCGGGCCATCGATCTGCGGGGGAATGTCGCGCGAGTCATCCCCGTACCACAAAGGTTGCCCCGCAGCGCAAACAACCGTAGCCAGCCGGCCAAGCAACTTGATCTGACTCGCCCGTCGATCGATGTTGTCTAAACCGCTCACCGCACGAATGGTGAATTGCTTCCCGGATCGAAGCGCCAGGCTGACGCGACTGCATTGGATCAAAGGCCGACTTTCGTTCACGATCGTGTACGACGTGGCCTGCACATCCAGCCCGGAATGTACGACGCGGAGAAATCGTTCGAGCGAATCCCACAGGGTCTGTCGGTCGCCGAGGTGTCGCAGCCGCCGGTTCTTCAGGAAATCACCCGCCAACTCAGCCATCTGCACGAGGAAACGAAGATAACCTCGTTGCGTTGTCGGTCCACCACCAGCACGCTGAAAGATTTCGATCACGCCGACTATTTGCTGCTCCACTTTGAGCGTCGCGAAGATCAACAGGAATTCTGTCGGATTGCCAGCTTCCGATTCGTCGGCCGCGCCAGACCGCGGCGGCACGAGTGTGGGTTGGCAGCTCTGAAAAACGTTGCGGAGAAGAAGCCCATGCCGCGATTGACCCGCTCGATCGTCCACCAGCGACTGCGCCGGATAGTTGATCTGGTACTGCAGCGTGAGCTCGCCTTCTTCCCCTTCCATCCAGACCGCACCGCCGTCGGCCGCCAGCGCCGACACCACGCGCCGGAGAAACTCCTCATGGAATTGTCCCTGCAAGATGTCGGAATGGGAGAGTTGCGTGATCTCCTGGACGATTTGACGCAGCTCTTTCTTGGTTTGCTGAATGAGCGCCGGATCGAGTCCGCCGGGTGGCGCCGATTCATTTGACGCCGACTCCGTTGACACTGGCTTGGACGCCGCCGCTGCCGGCGCCGGCGCTGCAAATCGGCGTTGGTCAAACGGATCCGGCGGTGATGTAAACGGCAGCGTGCTCATCGTGAAAATCTTCTGGGCGAGCAGCAGGAAATGGTTTGCCAGGCTGCAGCTCGTTTGAACTGGTAAATGCCACGTCACGGTTGGGCATTAACCCATGCCGCCGCGCGTGCGCAGTGCGACACGGGTGCGGTTCCTATTTTCGGAAGAGGACTCTGGCGTTCTGTCGTCAAAAATCGAAGAAACGCCGCGACGTTGCCTATTTTGCCGGGTCGCGATCAATGAGTAGCGTGACAGCAACCCCCACCAGCATGAGTCCTCCTGCCCAGAGCGCCTCGCCTCCCCCTGTTTCCAAGGCATAGAAGAAACTTGACTCGCACAGCACCGCGCAAGTCAAACAAAAGAAAAGAGGTATCCAGGGATACCAAGGGGTCGGATGGGGTCGACGGCGATCAGAATCGCGGGCACGCAACACCAGCAGCGACGTTCCCACCATGAAGGCAAAGAACCAATAGACCGGCGTCGTAAAGTTAGTCAGCCGTTCGAAGCCACGTTCGTACCAACCGAAGCCAATTACCAATGCAACGGTGATCAAAGCCTGTAGCCCTAATGCGCGGACTGGTGAATCGAGCCGGCCGCTCCAGCGCCCGAGCCAGCCAACTAGCGGATGTTGGTTACCGACGACGTAGTAAATGCGCGCGCCGGTGAAGAGCATGCCGTTAATGGCGCCTAGAGACGAAACACAGACGAGCACATTGATCATCCGCCCACCCCAATCACCAAAGTTCGGCGTGAGCACGTCCGCCGCGACCGCCTCCGAACCTGCAATTCCCGGCAAGCCCAACACACGCAAGAACGCCAGATTGACCGTCACGTAGATCGCCGTCACGACAGCAATCCCCACCAGCAAAGCCCGAAACAGATCGCGTTCGGGGTTTTTCAATTCCGCCGCGATGTAAGACACTTCGTTCCAACCACCGTAGGTGAACAACACCATAATCATCGCCAGCCGAAAGTTCGTTGGGGGTTGGACCGGCGAAACAACGGTCGTCGCCGGAGCCACAAACAATCCGACTATCACGACCGCTAACAAACCGAGCACCTTCACGGTGGTCAACAAGTTTTGGGTCGACTTGCCCGTTTGGACGCCAAGAATATTCAACACGGTCAGTACGACGATCGCCGCGCTGGCGTAGACCACTTGATCGGCATCGTCGGCCTGACCAAGGTGCAGCGGCCGCAACTTGTGAGCGAACGTGGCGAAGACGAATGCCATCATGCCCACGTTGCCCGGTCGCACGATCCAATACTCGGCCCACGCGAACAGAAAGCCGGCGTGACGACCGAATGCTCGCGACAAGAATATGTAGTCGCCCCCATCCTCCGGGTACGTCGTGGTCAACTC
>CAZFLF010000683.1:0-4520 GCA_964519825.1 uncultured Pirellulaceae bacterium
GCTCGTCGAAGATTGAGGCCAAACCTCCCCCTCGCACTCGCAAATTGTTAATCCCAAAACCGAACGGCGGATCCGATTGATTCAGCGTTTCTTGCAACCACCGGAGCGCCGGCGACTCCGGTTTCACACCGTCCGGCAAGTTTTCGTCATCTACCCAGGGCATCGCGAGCATCGGTATCTCACCGCCGATCCGCAATGGATTCCGATCCGTGTACGGCTCCGGTAGTGCTTTCAAACCTACGGTCAATCGCACGCTGAAGGGCTGTAGTGGATAAACGGCTTTGCGGCTAACAGAGACTTCCAACACCGCAAGGTCCTGTTTGTTCGGTGGAACGACTTGCAGCTTTAATGTCTCACCTCGATACGTCGTACCATCGACCACCACAGTCGGCCCCGGGATTGTCAATTCTCCGCCGCGCTGTGGCGTAAGGAGGTACTCATAGCTTGGCCCGCCGATCGAGATTCTCTTGAATCCGTCGAACACCGTTTGTCTTATGACTCTGACACTCGTCTGACGGAACTGAATATCGGCCGCCTCCGGTAGCGTTGGCCTGGCTGAGTCCTCGCAATGATTCAGCGTCACGGTATAGCGAACCGATTCCCCCTCGAAAATTCGCGGTCTCCCGAGTTCGACGAGCACCTGCGGCTCTTGGCCGGCAGCGACGCCACCGAACAGCAGCAGAGCAGTGCAATAGATCCCGGCCGCCGAGCGGAGGCGCGAGTCGCTTGTGGTTGTCATGGAAAGTCGGCTGCACATGCTGATTACCAATCTTTGTCCACTTTCACGCCACCGATGACCGCATGGCGCTTTTTCTGTTGTTCGCGGTAATCACGCTCACGTTCGCGGACCTGACGCAGCAGCGATTCCGCCTGCTGTCGCGAGACGTCCTGCTTCTGCGGTTCTTTCGCTTGCGACTTGTCCGGTTGTTGCTGAGGCTGTTGTTTCTGATCTGAATCCTTCTTCTGCCCTTGGTCTTTCTTCTCTTGGTCCTTCTGCTCGTTCTCCTTTTGGTCTTTGTCCTTCTGCTCTTGATTCTGCGAATCCTGTTGCTGATCCTGGTTCGGCTGCTTAGGAAGCTGATCCGCGATTTCCTTGAGGATTTTCAAAGCTTCCTCCTGGTTCGGCTTGGCCTCTTGCCAGGCCTGGCGGTCTAAACTCGCGGCCGCTTCGCTCGCGGCGGTATGTGCCCGCGGCGCAAGTTCGATTGCTTTACCGTAGGCGGCCAGCAAAGCATCGCGCTGAGCCGCAGGGTCCGGTGCTGGGGTGGTTCCCGCGGCACTGGGGGGAGGCGGGGGACCGGCCACCGCGGGCTGTGCTTTCAACTGTTCCGTTGCCTGTCGGGCCTTCGGCGGCAAAACCTCGGCCCACTCAGCAACCTGTCGCTGGCCGCGCGGCAGGTCGCTGACCACTGATTTCCGTCCGGCGTCTTCGTCCGGAGACTCCTCAACGGACTCCGTCGTCCGGATTAACTCCTCTTCAACGCGAATGGCCTTTTGCAGAATGTGCTCGAACGGTGCGACGGCTCGGTAGATTTCATTCAACGGCTCGAGCACCTGGGTTTGCGATTCGTCCGCGGTCGACAAGTTGTTGGACAACAGGTCTGCGGCGGCCCGTGACATAGCAGTTTTGGCCTGTTGAGCCAATTCCGACAGTGCAGCTAGTCCCTGTTCCGCTCCCGGAGTCAATTGCGGAGTCGGTGCCGATTTGTCGGGGGAGGGCGGATGCAGGCCCTCATGCAGTTTCTGCGTCAACGGTTCGATCTCCTCGGCCAGCTCTCGTTGCGACTGGCCCAGCAGAGTCGCGGCCTGGCGACGTCGCGGCGAATCGTCAACTACTGCCAGCGACCTCGTCTGGCCTCTTAGCGCGATCTGCTCCGCTTGCAGCATCTCGAGAAATTCCAGCAACGCCATCTCTTTCCGGCGTTTGTCCCGATCATGTTGCTTCCACGCCTCCTGCATATGCTTGACCCACAACCGCAGCAGTTCCAGGTTATGGCGTGCGTCGGCATGATTCGAGTCGACGGCCAGACAATCCCGGTAGCGCGCGACCGCTTGGTCCACGAGTTTCAGTCCATCTGCCCGCACGTCGGGCGTGGCCTCTTCCGGTCGTTCGCCAAACTTGGCCTTGGCCTGCTCCGCCGATAGGCAACCGAGGTTATACAAGCTGGCGGCGCTGAGCGCCGGATCACGTGCCAGCTTGGCCCGTTGAAACAGCTTTTCCGCCTCGTCGTGCTTCCCTAGCGCGGCTAGAGCGCAGCCTTGATCAAACGCCAGACGCAGATCCTCGGGGAGCGACTTGGCTGCCGCGGCAAACGCTAGTTCCGCTCCCGCAAAGTCGCCACTCCGATGCTTCGCAATACCCGCGGCGACTTGCCGAGCCATTTCGCGCGTTACGGCCAACGCCGGATGAGCAATCAGCAGGCTCAACAGGACGACTTTCAGGGTGCAAAATTTGCTGCGCATGGGATTTGACAGTGAGTTCCGAGTCCTTATACCGTCCGCCGAGGATAGCGAGGGACCAACGTTTCAAACAATAACATTACGAATCCGGCCACTAGAAAGATCTGGAATTGCTCGCCGTAACGCTTGCGCTTTTCGGCGGAAATCTCGCCGCGAGTGAGTTGAGCGAGCCGGTCGTGGTAGATCGTCCCCAGATCGTAAGCCCGCGTTTGCGCCGGAACGTAGGCGCCGCCGGTATTCAACGCGATATCTTTTAGCAACTTTTCGTCCATCTTGGACCAGACTTCCTGGCCGTCTTGTTTCAAAAACGTTTGATTACCTCGTTCGTCACGTACCGGAATGCGGCGTCCTTCGGCGGCGTCTCCCAAACCGACTGTGAAGATTTTGACTCCCCGTTCGGCCGCCTGCTTGGCCGCCTCCGCGGGGAATGAATCGTGGTCCTCACCGTCGGTAATCAGGACGAGCACCTGATCGCGATCCGCGCGTGGCTCCAGCGACTCGAGCGCCTTGCGAATCGCATCGCCAATCAGACTGCCACCGCGCGGGGCGCTGGCCGGATCGACCTCGTCGAGCGCGGTCAAGAAAAACCCTTGATCCGTCGTGAGGGGCACTATCACGATCGACGCGCCAGCGAAGACGATCAAGCCAACTCGATCACCGGCGAGATGCGACATTAAGTCGCGAATATCCGCTTTGGCACGTTCCAGCCGATTTGGAGCAACGTCTTCCGCTAGCATCGACCGGGAGACATCCAGCAACACGAACAAGTCAACGCCACGCGATTGGACCTTTTCGAAAAAGACTCCCCAACGCGGCCGCGCGAGTCCGGTTATCAACAAAGCGAGTGCGAGGGTTAGAGCCGCCGATCGCAGGAGATCGCGACCGGGACTCGCAGCCGGGATTAACCGCCCCAGAATGCCGGGCTCGGCGAAGCGAAGCGCGGCAGCCACTCGCCGCCGGCGCGCAATGTACAACAGCCCGACGATCGCCGGCAGCAACCACAACAACAATAACCAGCTTGGATGTTCCCAGTGCATTACGGCCACGACCGAAAACGGGTGCTGCGCAACACGACTTCCGCCACGACCAACACCAGGCCGGGCAGCAGCCACCAGTGGAACAACTCGCGATACTCGGAATATACGGTTCCCTCGGAGACGGACTTTTCCAATTTGTCGATTGCGGCATAGACGCTTTCTAACGCCTCGGTGTCTTGGGCGCTGAAGTAGCGTCCGCCCGTTGTATCCGCCAACATCTTCAGCGTTGTATCATCGAGCCGGACCATTTGGGACACGAAGGCCCGGCGTCCATACCGATCGGTCACCGGAAACGGCACTCGTCCCGTCGTGCCGATGCCGATCGAGTAGACCTTCACTCCGAAGGCTTTCGCCGCTTCGGCTGCAGCGACCGGGTCAATGATGCCGGCCGTGTTTTCACCGTCCGAAAGTAAGATGATCACCTTGCTCTTCGCGGAGGAGGCTTTCAGGCGATCGACTGCCAGCGTTACGGCGTCACCGATCGCGGTCGCCCGCTCTTCTTGCAAGTAGCGCTCATTAATGATGTTTCCGCCGGCGTCGTAAACCGGCTGTGAAATCTGCACGGAATCGAGCACTTCCAGCAAAGCTCCGTGATCGAACGTAAGGGGCGCTTTTCCCTCCGCGAAACCACCGAAGGTGACCAGCCCGATCAGGTCGTCAGGCCGTCCCCGCAACTTACCCTTCCCGGAGACGAAGTCCCGAAAGACTTGCTTGACGACCGCCAGCCGATCGATCCGCTGGCCATTCAACTCAAAATCGAGTGCCTCCATCGAACCAGAGCGGTCGAGACACATAACGATCGCGATCCCCTCGGTATTGATCCGGAACTGACTCAGTCCCGCTTGCGGCCGAGCAATCGCCACCACAACCAACAACAAACCCAGAAAACGGAGCCACGGCAGCAGGCGTTTGACCCGCTGGGCCAGCGTTACCGGCAGTTCGCGCAGCAATCGCGTGCTGGAGTACAACACCGAAACACGCCGCTCGCGACGCACCGCGATTATCGTCACGACGACGAGCGGC
>CAZFLF010000684.1:0-4509 GCA_964519825.1 uncultured Pirellulaceae bacterium
ATATGATGACCCAATCGTTACTACATGAATGTGATAAGACCTAAGGGCTAGCGCCCGTTCGCTCAGTATCCAATTATTTACGTGTGAAAGAGCACTAGCCACTCGTTCTCGGTACAGCCGTCATATTCGCCACGATCGGCCGTTATCCCCGGACCGGACGCGAGCGAGACCGCTTCTCTCGGCATCTCTGTGTCCGTGGAATGCTGCTTCACCCGTGATCCTGCGCAAAGGTTCATCGCTGCGGCAATATCTTTCGGCCGATCAAAAACGTGCGAGGTAGCTTTGGGATAGCTGTAGGCCGTTTGAGGCAACTGCTCGTTGCTTCACCGCAGCAACCGCATGCGACGAGGGATCACCCATGTCCACAATTGAATTCGACGTCGGCTTGTTTGAGATGATTTCGTCGCTGATTCAAGAGCAACACGCGGCCTCGCGCCCGAATCGCCGCGACAATGAACGGCACTCGTTTCCCTGCGTACAGTTGTTGGCTCCGTTTGACGGCGAACATCTGCCGGGTCCAGAACAATTACGTCAGGTCCTGTGTAACGATCTTTCGCCCAGCGGTTTTTCGTTCTTCGCGTTTGAAAAACCCGAGACCAGTCAGGTGATTGCCGCCTTAGGTCAGATTCCGCCCGAGTTCTTCGTCGCCGAGATTGTACACGTCCGCCCGACGATGACGACAAATGGGCACGATTATCACGTCGGCTGCCGCTTTCTCCGCCGACTGGATAAAGCGAAATGAGCCGGATGATTAGCGAGTTTCGCCAAGGGCTCTGTCACAGCTAAGTAATGGGATACTGAGCGAACGGGCGCTAGCCCTCGGTTCCTAAGAAGAACCGGCGGCTAGCGCCGTTCCGCTCAGTGATCCAATCCCCTTTTTTAGCTGGGACAGAGCACTACGGCTGCGAGCCTGGTAGAGGCATCACGATCTTGCTCCAGCCGCCGACGGTCAAGTCGTGCAGCGACAGCCTGAGTTTGCTGCTCTGTTTTTCAATCGCGCGATTGATTTTCTCGACCAGCTTACCGCGTCGCTCATTGATCTCGTCTTGCAAAACATCGTGCAAGCTATCGCCGAGTTTCCGCACTAATGGCCCATCGGCGTCGCTGATGCTGTGCAGGTTGAAGTCGCGCAGATCCAGTTGCGCGGCGGTGACTCGGGGAACAAACACAATGTCGGGCGGGAATTTTTCGGTGTCGAACGTTAACCGGGCTTCGCACGTCAGGGCCAGCCGCACCGTAGCATCGGCCTCCGCGCTGAAGCTGTAGAGTTGCACTCCGTGTAGCCACTCGGAGAGGCGGCCAGTCAGCGCCAGCTTGGCATCCACGGTCAGGTCGAACGCGACTCGTTGGTCCGCGGTCTGCCGCAAATGATCGGTTTGGATAACGAGTTGGTGCTCGGGGTCAATCAGCGTGGCCTTGTACCGCGTCCAAGTCCCATGGTTGACATCTTTCCAACGCCGCTTGGTCTTGATGCGCAGACCATCGAAGGAGACGTGCAGTCCATCCCAGCGCGGTTTCGTTTCGCCCCAATGCTTTGTGTTTTCGTAATCACGAGGCAGCGTGGCGAGAACCAGCGATTTGACCAAGGCATCCGCACCGCCAGGCTCCGACGCCGACCCGTCCACCTGGGCCGTAACCGGCACGGTCAGGATGAGATTCAACAAGACTGGGATAAGCGACCGAGAACGCACAAGAGGGCCCGAATGTTGCTTTTGCCTGAGGCGGCCTAGGAAGGCCAACCTACCAACTCCACCTTATCGGACAGCTTTGGTAAAAACATGGGTGGTAAAAACATGGCGGCAGTCACCTAACCGACAGATTTTGTTACCCATCATGTTTTTACCTTTCCTAAGCACAAGAATTATTTCATTCCTAGCTATCTACCGTGCAAGTCGCCGGCAACTTGTACGCCGTTTCGATCACTCGGAAAAGACCATTTCCGCTAGCTCGCGGGCTGAATCCTCGCCATTCGGCCCCGGATTACCGCCGGCAATCACCGGCCGTTCTGACTGGAGGTGGCGCGACTTGTTGTATTCCAACCGGTGACCTATCATGCGTCGCGTTTGCCGCTCGGACGATCAAGTTCCAATCCCATGAAACTGCTCAAGTATCTCGATAACAACGGTGTCCCACGTGTCGGCGTGTTGGACGGTGAGACGATTTCGTTGCTATCACTTCCGTGCGGTGGGGTGGCGACGCTGGCGGACATTCTGGAGGACGACGATCCCGCGGGAGTAGCTCAGACTTTGCTCGTCCCGCACGCGCGAATACCGTTGGCCGCAGTGCAATTGCTCCCACCGATCGATCGCCAGGAAGTTTGGGCTGCGGGCGTGACCTACAAACGGAGCCGGGTAGCGCGGATGGAAGAATCCGAGACTGCGGCTTCGTGTTACGACCGTGTCTACGTGTCGCCGCGGCCTGAGCTGTTCTTCAAAGCCTCGCCGCATCGCGTGGCTGGCCACGGACAGCCGTTGCGGATTCGCGAAGACGCGACTTGGAACGTACCGGAGCCGGAGTTGACACTGGTTCTCAACTCACGTCTGCGGCTCGCTGGCTTCACCATTGGCAACGACATGAGCTCGCGCGACATCGAGGGTGACAATCCCCTCTATTTGCCGCAGGCCAAAGTTTATGACCAATGTTGCGGGCTCGGACCATGGATCACCCTCACGGCCGCCATGCCGTCGCGTGATCAGATCGGCATCCGGCTGACGATTCTTCGAGCCGACCAAGTGGTGTTTGCTGGCCAGACCTCCGTGGAACAAATGGCGCGCACGTTCGAAGATTTGATCGGGTGGCTTGGCCGAGATAACTCGTTTCCCAACGGCGCGTTCCTGCTCACCGGCACCGGCGTCGTTCCCGACAGCGAATTTACTCTACACGCCGATGACATCGTCGAAATCTCCATCGATGGAATCGGAACCCTGCGGAACATAATCGTGCAGGGGAGGTAACAACGGCGGGTCTAACCTAGCGTTGTAGAATTAGGGTAGTGATACCATTTGGTCATTCGACCGTAACCCGAAGCGTCAGCGAGGGATCATAACTTTTCCCCTCGCTGACGCTTCGGGTTACGTTGCTACGATGCCACACGGCTCTCTTTTTCCAAACGGTATCACTAACAGAATTAGTTTGCTTCCTCGTCGAGCTCATCGTCGCGTAATTTGCGCAGCATTCTGCGAACATCGAAGCTACCGCGTACTGCGACGTACACGGTAATCGTCGTGTACCAGCCGACACAGGCCATGACCAACAAGAACCAAAACGGATGTTGAGTCATCAGGTTGTTCCTTGTTCCGTCGGCTGGACAGGCTTCAGCAGTGAGCCGGCGATCATGCCAATTGCGGAGGCCGCGTAGGACGCGATCGCCGCATAGGATTTTCCAATCGACGCGGCAAACGGGGCGGTCGCCGGGATCTGTTCGAGCGTCAGGTACGCGGCGGGGACAATCGCGCCGAGCAGAATCGCACCGAACGCTCCCCAGTTATTTGCTCGCCGCCAATAGCAGCACGCAATTAGCAGCACCGACATGCTCGACAAATAGATCGAACCGCTGAGGAGCAAGTACGACCAGACATTCCCCTGGACCTGATAGAACAGTCCAAACGCCAGCAAATAGACGCCGATCAAGGCTACGATGCAGCGATTCCAGAAGATCGCTTTGCGGTCGGACCACGGCTGTTTCCGAAACGGCGCCAGGATATCGTTGTAGATGACGCTCCCCCAGCTCAACATGTAGGACGAATCGGTGGACATGTCGGCGGCCAACATGGCGGCGATCACCAGCCCGAGCAACCCGGTCGGCAAGAGACCCCGCAAGTAGAGCGGCATGGCTCGCAGCGAAACGTCGTTTAGTTTCACTTGCACTCCGGCCGGAACTTCGGCTTGCTCGCTGTCCGAAAGGTTTGCCAATGGCCGCCCCACGGGTGATTGCTCGATCTTCTGTTGCACGTCCGCAGGCAAGGCCGAACGTTCCGCAATGGCCAAATGGTCCAACGGATGCCAGCCGATGACCGCCAAAGCGGCGATGCCCCATAATCCTGGAATCAGCCAGCGGCAGACAAAGAAGAAGCTCGTTCGCGTGTAAACCTGCCTTCCCGTTCGCGCATCCTTGGCGGCCAGTAACCGGGCGATTGTCGTTTGCCAAGTCAGCGTTGCGGCCGTGTTCCCCAGGATCTGCTCGATAATGAAGGGCCACCCGAGGTGCTCGTTCGCGAGAGGCGAGAATCCTCCGGCGCCGATCCGTGCGCTGACGGTTTCCGCCAGCCGGTCGAAACCAATTTGAGCCAAAATCAGAATCGTCACGACCAACAGACCGATGCTCATCACCACGAACTGCAGAAAATCGGTGACCAGAACGGAGAGCATGCCGCCAAGAATCGTATAGATGCAGACCATTACCAGCAGGGCCGTCATGATCCAGGCGAGATAGTGAATGTCAAAACCGCACACCAGACAGAGGAAATCTCCCCCGATTTTGAGAAACACTCCCATGTTCAGCAGCCCGCC
>CAZFLF010000685.1:0-4506 GCA_964519825.1 uncultured Pirellulaceae bacterium
TGATGCTGGTGCATCCCAAAATGACCGCGTACGCGGTCGAGCAGTGCCTCGATCGGCATCGATTTTTGGGCTTCAAGCCGTATCGCAGTTACGCGGTGTCCGGCGATATCCAGAACTGCCGCATCGCCGAGTTCATGCCGGAGCACTTGATCGAGATTGCGGATCGTCGCGGGCTGCTGATCATGATGCACGTTTCCAAGCGGGACGCGATCGCCGATCCAGAGAACATCGCCGACCTGCTCGATTTTGCCGAACGGTTTCCCAGAGCGAAATGGATCCTGGCCCACTGTGCGCGAAGCTATTCGGCTTGGGCGATCGAACGAGTTGCCGCGAAGTTGCGGGGGCTGAAAAACGTCTGGTACGATGTCTCGTCCGTTTGTGAGACCGATGCCATGGTGGCACTGATTAATTGCGTCGGCGCGGATCGAGTGATGTATGGCAGTGATGACTTGCCGGTCGGTGTACTCCGCGGCAAGTACATTGCCTTCGGTTATGCCTGGGCGTATTTGTCGGAGACCAACCACCAGCTTGGCCTGCCACACTGCGATCCGCGGATGACTTTCACTCGATTCGAACAGCTGCGAGCAATGCGGCGCACCGCGCAAGTACTCGGCCTGTCGCATCCGCAGATTGAAGCTCTGTTTTGCGATACAGCACTGCGGTTAGTTCAATCCGTACGTGAGCGAGTTGAATGACAGGAAGATGAATGACAGGAACATGCATGTCACAAAGGTTATTTGAAGTTACTATCTTCCTGTCCGTTATCTTCCTGTCTTGACAACCACGAAATTGAGGGCCATATGCTCGTAAAATCCCGGATCCTTTTGTTAGCAATGGCTATTGGGCTCGCACAATCATTGGTGGTTGCCGAAGACTGGCCGCAGTTCCGCGGTCTGAACGGGAGTGGAGTCTCGGCCAGCACCTCGATGCCAACGGAATTCTCCGACACAAAGCACGTCTTGTGGCAGGCGTCGCTTGGTGAGGGGGTTGGCTGTCCCGTAATCGTTCGGGGTCGGGTCTACAACACCGCTTTGACGGGCGACGAACGATTCGCGGTCTTCTGCCACGACGCCGCAACGGGCAAGGAGTTGTGGAAGCAGGAGGTGGCCACGGGAAAGTTACCGCGGATCACTCCACCGAACAGTCATGCTTCTTCCACTCCCGCCTGCGACGGAAAACGCGTCTATGTCTATTTCAGCACGCTCGGCCTCTTGGCATTTGACGTGGCGTCAGGAAAAGAAGTTTGGCGACACCAGCTGCCGACGCCGGCGTATCTGATGGACTGGGGCGCGGCATGTTCGCCCATCGTGCATCACGGACTAGTGTTCTTCGCGATGGACGATGATCTGGCGCCGTATGTGCAAGCGGTCGATGCCGAAACGGGCAAGCTGCGCTGGCGCACGCCGCGCGTCGACATGTTGGCGGGTTACGCCCTGCCGGTCCTGTGCACCGCCGAGGGACGCACCGATCTCGTCGTCGCCGGAACCGGCAAGCTGAAGGGATACGATCCGGAAACTGGGCGGGAGCTGTGGACTTGCAATACGCTGCTCCGCACGATCATGACGTCCCCCGTCGTCCAGGACGGTGTGATCTACATCGCGGTCCAAAGCTACGGCGATTCGACGCGTACCGTCAAGTTCGCACTGTTGGAATGGCTGGACACCAACCAAGACAAACTACTGGCGAAGAAGGAAACGCCCAAGGAATTCTGGGAGCGATTCGACCTCTCCGACCGCAATCGCGACCAAATGCTCGACGAGGCGGAACTCGATACCGCCTTCCAGCATCCGGAGAACATGGCCGGGGGAGGCAACGTCATCCAAGCCATCAAGGGGGGCGGCCGCGGCGACGTGACTCGGACGCATGTTTTGTGGAATCTGAACAGCAAGGCCCCCTCCAATCTGTCGTCGCCGCTGGTCACCAACAACCGATTGTATGTGGTCAAGGGCGGGGGGCTGGCTAGCTGCTTCGATATCGCCAAGGGAGACATTCTGTGGGAGCGGAAGCGGATCCAGAATTTCGGTGACCACTACGCTTCACCCATCGCGGCGGACGGCAAGGTTTACATCGCCGGCCGCAACGGGTTTGTTATGGTATTGCGAGACAGTCGAGAATTCGAAATCCTCGCCAAAAACGACATGGGTGAGGAAATTGTCGCCACGCCGGCAATCGCCAACGGTCAGCTGTTTATCCGCACGCGGCAAAAGGTGTTTTGCATTTCGGCGGCGGCTCGCTGAAGTAACATTTTGGAGAGACATCATGATCTGGCCTAAGCGCCTCGCGATAACGAGTTATTTATTCGGATGCCTGGCGTTGGCTATGCCGAGTCACGCGGCTGGTCCCAGTATTGAACTGGTTATCGGTCCCGCAGCGCCGAAGTTGGAACAGTTTGCCGCCGCGGAGTTAGCGGACCAGTTGCGAAAACTGTTCGACGGCGAAGTTCGCATTGTGATGCAATCGACCTCCGCCGCACATTCGATTCTTCTGGGGAGTCCGGCGACGAATCCCGCCGTCAGCGCCGCCTGCGGTAGCCAATGGCCCCAACTGTCTGACCAAGGATACTTGCTGCGGACGGTGAAGCACAAAGGGGGAACCGCGTTGGTTGTCGGTGGGACGAGGCCACAAGGGACTCTTTGGGCGGCCTATGAGCTTGGGCATCGATTTGGCATGCGATCGTTGCTGCAAGGGGACTTCCCCCCGGTGGATCCGCGGCCGTTCTCGTTGGACGGTTTCGATGCGGTGATGGAACCCACCGTGCGCGTTCGCGCCTGGCAGACACTGGACGGCGGGCCAATCGGCTGGGAGGCGTGGGGATTGGCCGATCACCAGCGAATTCTGCGGCAACTGGCGAAGCTGAAATTCAATCGTGTCTTGCTCGCGCTCGGTCCGACTCAACCGTATGTGCATTTTGAAGCTGCCGGCGTGAAGAAAGGGACCGGCGTGCTGTTTTCCGGCCGGCTGTTTCGAGTGGATGGCGACACCGCCGGGCGGACCGCCTTTCGCGGAGCCAACTCATTCAATAACCCCGATTTTTCCCAAAGCAAGACTTACGAAGACCGCTCGCGTGCCGGCGTCGCACTGGTTCGCGGCATCATCGATTCCGCTCACGAACTGGGAATGAGTGTCTCAGTACGACTTTCGCCAGGCGAATTTCCCCCGGAAATTGCCGCATCGCTCGCCGCCGCTGACGATTCGCGGCGATTGGCAGCGTCGGTCGCTCAATTGCGCGCGTGTTTGGAAACGTATCCAAGGATCGACGCCGTCGACTTGTCGCTCCCGACAGAACCAGATTTCGCAGAACGAGCGGCGGTGGCATGGCAAACGTTGCTTAGCGATCAACAGGTAGTAAAGCGTGCGGCGGATCATCCGTTCGAAATCCATTTCGAAGGCCGCGGCCCGCAGTCGCTGACCACGATCGAACTGTCCCGTGAAGCTGCAGGCGTACTACCGCAGCGGACTCTCGCGCCGTTGTCGGCACTGGTGGCCGAATCGCGGAAAGAGGCTCGATACGGCTGGGTCGTGCGAACGCGAATCCCGAGCGACGCTGAGCTTGGCACGTATTATCTCGCTCGATCTGCATTTGACGCGCAAGTGACTCCTGATCAGGCGATCGAGGACTTGATCACGACGATCGCCGGTCAAGGAATTGCCGAACGATTGATGAAGGGCTTTCAAATGGTCGAGCAGGCGGCACAACTGATCGACAAAAATGCTCCAGGCTTCGCCACTCCGGACCTGAACATGGTCCTGCAACACGCGCATACGACGGAACCGCCCCCGCAATGGTGGGCGCAGGCGCGCGATCTGTATACGGAAGCGATGAATGAAATGTATCGGGGCAATACGCGGGCGCGGGACGGAGGCCGTGGCTTCATCCTGTACTACGCTCGCCGCTACGAGTTCGGGCTGACTTATCTGGCGAGTCTTGAATCTCTCCGCCAAGCCGCGGTCGCGAAGTCCAAAGGAGACGTCGAGTCGCAACAAGGGCATCTCGAAGCAGCCGTCGAGGGGATGTACAACGCGCTCGGGGCATTCAGCGAAGTGGCCCGGGACCCGAGTGATCGCGGAGTGCTTGCCGTGTTGAACGAGTTTGGCTATCGACCGTTAATGACCCAATTGCAAGAGTCGGAACGGAACTAACGCGGCCCAGGATATCTCACGCAAAGACGCCAAGGCGCAAAGGAAGAGAAGTCCAGTCATGCCTTTGCGTCTTGGCGCCTTCGCGTGAACCCACTTCGTCCGATTGGAATGCCGGAGAGCTTCTACCGCTGCTAGCACGTCATTTTGACTAGTCCAGTGGCGCTTTTCGATAAATCAAAACCCTCACTAGGTCGATGAGAGGAGATAGGGGATTCGGGAGTATCAGGTCGAGTCGCAAGGAGGCAGGATTCATGTCGAGGCATGGTTGGTTGTTCATCACCGTTGCCATGCTGGTTCCAGTGCAAACTCGCGTTCTTGCCGGAGAGGACTGGAACAGGTCTTGGCAGACCCCCACCGGCGATCGAC
>CAZFLF010000686.1:0-4506 GCA_964519825.1 uncultured Pirellulaceae bacterium
CCAGCCTGCACGCGTTCCGGGACTAATTCCGGTCCTTTGTGATACGCGACGTAAGCCAACCAGATCGTGCCATCGGCGCCGCGGGCCATTGCTGGAAAGTCGTCCTCGGTCGCCGCTCCCGTCAGCTTGAGTGCTCCAGCTTCGCGACGCACGGAGGCCTGCCCTTCGAGAAACTCTTTCTGCTGACCGGCGGGAATATCGGCGAGAGCGAATGTAAAGCTGCCCCGTCCCGTTTCGACGGTCACCTTGGCTGAGTCCGGGGCATCCAGCAACGCGCGCAGTCGCGCGGGGACCAGCGGTATTGCATCGGCGTTAGCGTCCTGTTGCTGCTTCTTTTTCTTTTTGGCTGCCGGCTGCTTGGCATCCGCATCTTTCTTGGCAGCGGCATTCTTTTTGGCTTTGTTGGCTTTCTTTTGACCAGCCGGTTGGCGAGCGGCTTTGACGTTGAATGTCGTGCCTGAGGCCGTTGAATCGCGTGCTGCCTGAACGATGGCGAGGTCGAGTAATTTTCCTCCAGAGACCTTCAGTTCCCCCTTCCACGGGTCCTGAGCTGAATCTTTGATTCCCAAAGAGATTTGCAGTTCGACCGGATTGTCGGGCTGAGCGATCGGTCGATGCTCGTCATCGGGGCCCTCGTGCCCAACACCGCGCAGCGGAAAGATCAATGCGGCTCCCAAAGCGGCCAAGAACACAGTCAGAATCAGGCCCGCCACAGCACGCCACGAACGTCGCCACGCCGCTGCCATAAAACCGATCTCCTCAGGTGAATTGACTGGCCTACCTTTAAAGCATCGTTTCGCCGTCAAGGGCATCCGAAAAAAATGCTCCCTGACAAGAAATGTTCGATGGGTCATTCCGGTGAATGCGATTCTTAAGATGCCTGATGCGTGTTGCTCTTGGATATGGGAGGCAACGCGCGCTGTTTACGTAGGCGAAGCAGAATACGCAACAATTGCTCGCCGGGGGCTTGCCGCCCCGTCTGTTTCTGAAACTGTTTGGTTAGTTCCGATAAGCGTTGCGGCTGCAAAGCCAATTGATCAACAGACACGTCAGTACGACGGTACGCGTCAACCAATGACTCGATTTCTGAATCCGACAACGATTCAGAGGAACGTTTGATTTCTTGCGCGACTTCGTCAATTCTCGAAGCCGGATAGACGCGCAAGTCATGCAGTGCGGCAGGAAGTCTCGTAGACGACGGATTGGAAACGATTCCGTAAACCGGCTTATTCCATGCTCGAGCCGCACCTATTTCAAACACCAGCCAAGCGCTAGGTTCACCTTCAGAAATAATCGCCACCATCGCATGGCTTTCTGCCATTGCATCCCAAATCGCATCCTCGAGTTTGGCGCCTACGGGAATTTCTGCATTCGTGAAGACCTGCAAGTCATAGGATCGCAGAATGCGAGCGATTTCCTGCCCGGACTGTGTGTCTTGGTGGCTATGCGATATGAAGACGTCGTATGTCTGGTTAGCTTTGACCATAGTGCTGCATTACTCGTCGTGTGACTTCTGCGAACAGATCTGCGCAATCATTGATCTGGATTGCCTTCTTTGACTTAATCATCCCCGGAATTGAATCCACGTCTACATGGCAAAGAATGGTGAATGGCAACTTATCAACCAAATAGGCTGAGCAGCGGCCGGCCGCCGTCGACAATTGAAAGCGTGCGCCCCTGGGCATCCCGCAGGGTCTGGGCCGAATCGATGCCTAGCGCATGGTAAATCGTGGCGGCCAGATCCTCGGGCGTGACGGGATGACTCACCGCGTACGCGGCATCTTTGTCGGATTCGCCAAACGTGATTCCGCCGCGAATTCCCGCACCTGCCAACACCGCCGGAAATAGATAACTCCAATGATTGCGGCCCCATTTTTCCGAAGCTTGGGGCGTGCGTCCCATTTCCCCCATGCAAACGACCAACGTCTCATCGAGGAGCCCACGATCAGAAAGATCTCGCAACAACCCCGACAACGCCAGGTCCAGCGAAGGGAGCAGAAACTTATCGACATCTTGGCTGTGAATGTGTGAATCCCAACTGTAGCCGTCGCAGGCGTCGTAATGCACGGTGACAAAACGTACCCCGGCTTCCACCAGCCGCCGCGCGACCAGCGTAGACTGCCCGAACAAATTGCGCCCATATTGATCGCGCAAAGCGGCAGGTTCTTGCTGGACCGCAAATGCTTGGCGAGTCCGTGCGGAGGCAACCAGATCGAATGCTTGCCGCCGAAACTGATCAAACGCCGAGGTCGTTCCCTGATCATCAGCGAGTCGGCGTTGGACATTGAACTGGTCCAAAAGCGAACCGCGTCCGCGCAAGCGGTCCAGCGTCAATCCCGCTCGCGACTCCAGGCCGTCAATGTCGTAGGTCAGCTCCGCATCCAAGCAATCACGGAAATAGGGGTTATCCGTTGCGTCCCGTTTGTCGACCCGCGTATTGAGCGGATCGAAGGCCCGCCCAAGCCACCCCGCGGTCTCACCTGGCCGCCGCAATTGCAGTTTGTATTCCTGTAACCGGCCCAGGAAGTTTGGCACGACAACATAGGGGGGCAGTTCCGCCGGTTTCCCATCGCGCTGGGAAAAGTACTTGGCGACGGACCCCATCGACGGCCAATCTTGCGGCGTGACGTTGAAACCGCCACCAATAGGAACGTGCCACCGCTTGCCGGTCTGAACGTAATGTCCACCGCCACTATGATCGTTGAATTCGTGCCCAACCGTCTTGATG
This sequence comes from uncultured Pirellulaceae bacterium, assembly GCA_964519825.1. Taxonomy (GTDB): domain Bacteria; phylum Planctomycetota; class Planctomycetia; order Pirellulales; family Pirellulaceae; genus CAZFLF01. The sequence goes on from CAZFLF010000686.1 coordinate 2,729, forward strand.
ACCGCGAACTTGTCAGAAACCGCCGCGCAGTGCGGCAGCTTTTCCGAAATCAAAAGTCCAGGGGTGCGTGACGCGATCGGCTTGTACGGACCACGAATCTTGCTCGGCGCGTTGGGCTTCAAGTCAAACGTCTCGAGCTGGCTGGGGCCCCCAAACAGGAACAGGAAGATCACCGACTTCGCTCGCGGACGACTCACGGTCACGCTCTGCTCGGCCGCGAGTAACCTGGGCAAACTCAGTCCCAGCAGACCCGCGCCGCCAGCCTGCAGTAGCTCGCGGCGTGAGACTCCAGAACACGTTTTGGACTCATGGCCAAGAATGGTCAGCATAAAACTTGCTCGTGCGACGGCCGAGGGAATTCGTTTAACCGCAAGCCGCAGGCGTGCGCTGCTCCGGATTCAAGTCGATATCGGTTCAAAGCGCACGCCTGCGGCTTGCGGTTAAACGACGGCAGACTGCTAAACACAGGTTATCGACCCAAGCGCAATACGACAACACATTTCAGGCGGAAGACATACTCACTTTGCCAGGCTGGTCATCGCTCGCAAACGCCGAACAGCGTCGGCGACCGACGATATGGCAAAGTCTATTTCCTCGGCCGTGTTGAATCGCCCAATGCCAAACCGCAGACTGGCGCGAGTCTGGTCGTCGTTGAGCCCAATCGCTCGCAGAACGTGACTCGGTTCAGGATTCGCCGACGTGCACGCACTTCCGCTGGAGACGGCGACATCGCGCATGCTCATCATGAGCGCCTCGCCATCCACGTCGCTGAAACTGCAACTCAAGTTTCCGGGTAACCGCAGTTCGGGTCGGTCGAGCGCAGGACCGTTCAGCGAAACATGGCCGATCGCAGCGACCAATCCGTCGTAGAGACGGAGTCGCAACTCCACCGACCGCGCCGCCTCGCTCGTCATCTCGGCCACGCACAATTCGATAGCCCGTGCGAAGCCAACGATTCCGGGCACATTGAGCGTCCCGCTTCGCAGTCCCCCTTCCTGACCACCGCCGTCCAGTATTGGTTCCAATCGGACATTCGGATTTCGCCGACGAACGTACAAGGCGCCGACCCCTTTCGGTCCATAAATCTTGTGGGCGGTAAAACTCAGCAGATCAACCTGCAGTTCCTCGACGTTGACGGCGATCTTGCCAACCGCCTGCGTGGCATCGGTGTGCAGCCAGACTCCGCGCTGCTTACAAATGTCAGCGATCGCACGTAACGGCTGGATGATCCCAATCTCGTTGTTCGCCAACATTACCGAGACGAGGATCGTGTCGTCTCGAATCGCGTCGGCGACCCGCTGCACGTCCAGTAAACCGGCGTCGGGTCGATCGTGTGACTTGACAGGAAGCAGCGTCACCTCGCAGCCGCGACGAGTCAACCTCGCCAGCGGATCAAGGACGCTTTTGTGTTCCGTTGTGACACTGACAAGATGTTGTCCGCGACGGCGCTGACGTTCCGCAGTTCCTTTGATTGCCAGATTATTGCTCTCGGTCGAGCCACTGGTGAAGACAATTTCGCGCGGCGAAGCGCCAATCGCCTGCGCGACGGTTTCGCGAGCGCGATCGACGGCGTCTTTCGCTTCCCAACCGAATACGTGGCTCGTGCTTCCGGCGTTGCCAAACGTTTCGGAAAAAAACGGCAGCATCGCCTCGATGACGCGCGGGTCAACGCGCGTCGTGGCGTGGTTGTCCAGATAAACAGGCAGGTGAACCATTAAGAGTCATTGTCAACCGAATAACGCCTGGAGGCAAATCTGCGACCAGCTCTCGAATTGTTC
>CAZFLF010000687.1:0-4502 GCA_964519825.1 uncultured Pirellulaceae bacterium
GCGGTCGATTCGGCCGAAATAACCTGTGCCGGCATTAAGCACCCACAACTGATCTCGATACACGCGGGGCGAGTGGGGCATGGACAGCCCCCGGGCTACGATTTGGCCCGTCTGACAATCGACGACCACTCCCCCTTCGCGGCGATGGTCCCGCCATGCTTCCGGCGCGTCAGACGCTGCCACGGCTGTGACGTACCGGGGCATTCCTTGCTCCATCGCCAATCCGTTCAAATGACACCGGTCCTCGGCCGCGAGCTTGGAAATAAACGGCGGCGTCCACAGCGGGGCGAAGCTGTGAGTCTCGCTGACCGTGGCGAGGCAACTAAACAGAGTATTGACAAAGACCACCCGGCCATGGCGATCGACCGCCACATCATGAATGTCGATGTCTCCGGTGGTATAGCCGACTCTTGGTACGTACAGGCGGTCATAGCCCTCGTGCACGTGCGGCGGATGGAGAACGTTTTCGAACCGCCACATCTGAAACAACGAGGTCATCCAGAGTGTTTGCCCGTCGCCGCACAGTCCCATGCAACGATTGAAAGTCCGCTCGAAGACGCTCAGCCGACCGTTGGGCTGCAGGCCAATCAACATCAACTTGCCCGCTTGGTACGTGGTGACGGCCAAGCTGATCTGTTGTTCCTGCAGCCAAGCTGGAAACTGCCGCGAGGGCAACAGCTCCAACTTCGGCTGTTCCGGCGCCGAGGCCGAGTTCGATAGGGCTTGAGGTTCGTCCGGCATTAGGTTCAGTCGCGCAGGCCTAGAAAGTTCGCTTGGAGGACTGATTCAACATTAATTTGAGAATTTGAGGCGGGCTATAGGTTCCTCAGTATTGTGGCGAGTTAGACGTCACTTACATCCGGCCTGACTTACCAGGGCTTTAGCTTCCACCCCAACACGAAGCCGATGCCAAAGCACCATAGCGCGACGACTTCCGGCCTTTCACGGGCATATTGGCGACTATATTCGAGTATGTCGATGGTCGGCCTAAGTCTCTCGCCTGTCTGGTAAATGCCCACAGCATTCTGCGTTGCTTGACCTGTTCGTCCTTCGTTCATTTCACGGTCCTCCAAGGTTTATCGATTCCATTTCGTCGTGTCATTCGGCTACGCTTGAGCACGTTCTTTATCCAGTGCAAATTGCGGATTAGTTCCTGTTGGGATCGTCGCAGGACTGCCACGCGGTCGCGGAGTTGGAACCAGCCAATTACGCATACCAGCGCGCTTGCAACCGCTCCAACAACGGCCGCAATAAGAAACCCTGCGGCGTAGGATGTTTCGAAGACCTGGATCAGCAACAGAGCCAAGGCTGTCAGCGCAATGGGAAAGCAGGCCAATCCCATCGCTCCACCGCAGAGCAAGATGACGCCGGGAACGAACGCACGGTTGCGGCATTCCTTTACGTCGGCAACGAATAGTTGGGCCTGCAATTCAGCCAGGATGACTAAGTCGTGTGTGAACTCGCCGACGTCTCGTGCCAGGGCCCTTGGCGCGTTCTCCGGCGAGCCATTCTGCTCGCTTATCTTCGTTTGATTACCCATCCTAAAAAGATCCCTATGCATAATGCCCCACCGATTCCGGCCGCAGGATGCTCTTTGACATACGATTCGATCTGACGCATCCGATTAGCGAACTCCGTTTGAACCAAGTTACGCCACTCTTCAGCAGGTGGCTGCGGCTGGTGCCCATTTCGTTTCGGAGGCGACAGGTAATCAGGAATGCGATTCTTCATGGTTGATCATCCTGTTGTGACCCGACGGCCTGAAGGGTGAAGAGTTTGCCAGCCTGCTGCGCGACATACGACAAAACGATCCGCGTCACCTGATTACCGACGTACGTCAGCAGTTTGCTGCGAACACCCCCTTTCGGTGGCGTATTCGGCGTCACGAGCATTTGACTCTGCTTGGCTAACTCGACGAGCGTCTGAGAATCCGATTGCATCCCCCTAAGAAAAACCCGCCGAGGAACGACTAAATATCCGACCGCCAAAGCAGCACCCAGACATGCCCACGGATAGGTTCTCACGTAATAGCGCCACTCACTCATGACCCGCGCATCCTCGACGATCTCGTGGACGTCGTCTTCCAAATCAGAGCGCACCATTTCCATGCGCTGTCGGATCTCTTGTGTTTCGCGCGAGTCGTTGATCACCTTCTCCACGAGTTTGTCCTTTGTCTGCTCATACACGTTCCGTTGGGTTTCTAGGGTCATGGGTTTCTAGCGTGACCGCAAAAGCAGGCTCACGACTACGCCCGTAATGACACCGACACCGAAGCAAACCATCAACGATTCCGCTGGTCGTTGCCGCACCATGTCTTCGACTTCCGCATACCCCTCTCGAACCGATTCGGTAGCGTGCTTGGACGTTTCCTGGATGGTGTCAGCCGCCTGATGGGCATAGGCGCGAACCGTTTCACTGGCCCGGCTGATCGCGGAGGCGCCGTCGCAACTCATCGAGTCGAAAAACTGCTCAATGCTTTCTCGTGCTTCGCCCGTTTTTCGCTGGATCGTGCCCACCAACTGATCCACATTGCCATTGAAAACCTTAAGGTCGTCATCCGTCAGCGAGCCCCACTTGCTGCGCAGTTTCCCTTTGATCTCGTTCCAATCTCCCTGAAGTGTCTGTTGATTTGCCATAGTCCTATCCCTTTCCTTTCAAAAATAAATATCCATTCATCGAGCGACTTCACTACTTGCCTTTTACCTGATCTCCAAACTCCTTGGCTCCTTCCGTGGCCTTGCCGGTGAGCTCCGATGTCTTCGTCCTCAATGTCTCGGCGTCCTCTTCTACTTTGTCCCGGTCCACCGTCAGGTTGATGTTGACCTTGTTGCTCCCCGCATTCGGGCTGGGGCTTGAAAGGACAAACCAACCTCGGACAAAACCAATTCCAGCCACACAAAGCAGCAACACGAACACGACCTTCACGAAATTCCTATTCATGACTAACTCCCCTTGCTTTTGTCTTTGGCGTTTTCAGACTTTGGCGGCGCCGTTGGCGAACCGGCCGCCGGTTTGTTCTGGGGTTGCTGTGCCGGGGGAGCGACCTTGGATTGAGGCGGCAGTTGCGGCTTAGTTTGCGACTGTTCGCGCGGTGGCACTGTCGGATTGAATGGATCCTTGCCAGCGCGAGGTGTCTTGTTTCCCACTGGCCCGCTCGGTGACGGTCGTTTCGGGTCGAGCGGCTGCGATCCATTTACCTTCGCGGGAGGCGATTCCGACCGATTCGCACCCGAACGTTCTCCCTTGGACGGGGCGAGCTCAACCTTCGGTGGCTTGCTGGAATCAACTTTGGAACTTCCTTTGGGTTCGTCCTTCGCGGTTGGTTTGGGATCAACCTTGTTGACTGGTTTGGGGTCAACCTTCGTGTCTGGTTTGCGGTCAGCCTTCGCATCCGGTTTGGGCTCATCCTTGGGGTTTGCTTTCCGGTCGGCCTTCGCATCTGGTTTGGGGTCGTCCTTGGGGTTTGATTTGCGATCAGCCTTCGCATCTGGTTTGGGGTCATCCTTGGGGCTTGGCTTGCGGTCAGCCTTCGCATCTGGTTTGGGGTCATCCTTGGGGCTTGGCTTGCGGTCAGCTTTCGCATCTGGTTTGGGGACATCCTTGGGGCTTGGCTTGCGGTCAGCCTTCGCATCTGGTTTGGGGTCGTCCTTGGGGTTTGATTTGCGGTCAGCCTTCGCATCTGGTTTGGGGTCATCCTTGGGGTTTGATTTGCGATCAGCCTTGGTGCCTGTTTTTGGCTCGTCCTTGGCGCCTGCCTTGGGGTCAACCTGGAGATCTGGCTTGAGTACTTCGTGTCTCTTCGGCGGCGTTTGGTCCTTTCCAACCTGAGCACCCGATTGAGCAACAAGCGGAGACCGTGAAAGTTTCACTTTCGTTGGCTGTGATTTTCCGGCAGGCTTCTCGGAGGACGTGTCCGCCACTTTGGCCTCCAGTTTCTGCCGCTCCTGGCGGAATTTTTGGATATCTTGCCCGTGCTTGGCGAGCTTCTGCCGTTCTTCCTTGTCCACCGACTGGAATCGCAGTGAATTCTCTTTGCTCTTGGCCAGTTGCTCGAATGTCGAAGCAACCACAAGGCCAGTCTTCACATTTGACGTTACGCCGCTTGCGACAAGAGTTCGCTGGGCAGCCAGTGTGCGTGGCGGCCGCGCGTCCTCGTGATCGCGGCGGTTTTTGAAATCCGCTTGGAGGTTTTGTTCCCAAGAGCGGTCCTGCCGATTCTGCCAGCGTTGTTGAGCGTAGATCGGATCGTAGCCATACCGGCTCGAGTTGTAAGAAAACCACGGATGGAAGCCCGCGTTGGAGTAGTTCGCGGCGTAATAGTCACCGAAGTAGTAGTGCTGATAGTTCGGGCGCAGGAAGAGATGACTAATAAATACGATCGGGTTGATCACCGTCACGGGCGAGTAGTTGAACCCTTGCCGCGCGTAGACATTCCGACTGAAATATACCGGGGCAAACAGTACGCCTCGACGGGCGACTGAATAGTCCCAGTAGCCATCAAC
>CAZFLF010000688.1:0-4500 GCA_964519825.1 uncultured Pirellulaceae bacterium
CTGCCATTGCTCTGGATCGACTGCCGCGTAATCCCAGTCGGAATCGTGCGGAACTGGATCGACGGCGCGGTGAGCAACCATCGTTTGCACGAGGCCCGCCAGTTCCTCGGCGTCGCGCGACAGTAACGTGCGGACGGCATGCCCCGGATCTGACGTCGCAACGGCTTCCGTATGCGTATGACAAAAACGAACCGCGGGGGCTCGATCGCAACGTCCCAAGCAAGATACGTACTGGACCTGTGCGTCGGCCGCAGGTTCCTTTGCGATCAGCCCGGACAAGGTACGATGAATCGCCCCCGAGCCGCGCAACTGACAAGCCATATCGCGGCAGATCTGAATTTCGAGCTTCGGCGGCGGTGTGGTGCGATAGTGGGGAAAGAAGCTGACGACCTCCTGAATTCGGTAAAGCGGCAGCGCCAGACGATCGGCCAACGCCTCGAGCTCCCATCGCGGCAGAAAGCCGTGCCGAGTTTGGATTCGGTATAGTTCTTGAACAATCATGGAAGCCTGTCAATCTGCCTGGAATATCGGTTTGTAGGGCTGCATATCAGAACGGGCAGGACGATGTGGGCAGGACGATGGGAATGACTTTCTCGAACAACCGGTCCCAATGGCGACATGTATTCTGCTCCGTGACTAAGTTCAACGCATGGATTTTAGCTCGACTGAGATCGCCTGCAGTTGGGTGAGCAGTTCCTTGTCTGTCGAATCGAACTGTTCGGGCGAAACATAGATTGAAGCGGACCGAGACAATCCGAACCGGCTGTCGAGATATGTCGCCAGCTGCTGTGTGAGGCGTGCGATGCCAGTGCGTTTTGAATCGCCAGAGTCACAATCTTCAACAAAGGCTGACAGCGCCAGTTGGAATTGCATGACACGATCCCAGCTTGTTGCTTGTCGTGATGTGATCTCCCCGAGCAGATTCTCCAATACGGCCACGCGAGCCTCCTGCACAAGCCTGTCGTGGAGCATCGATTGCGACGATACGGCGAGCGCATTACGAAGGACGGCAAACGATTGTTGCCGACTAGCCGGTGATTCACCAACGCCAAACACAAGTTGCTTGCGCGCATCTGCCAATGGCTGCTCCAGTTCGCGGATCGATTCTGTCGTGCTCGATCGTGCGATGATCTGTAACTGAGCGAAGGGCCAGTCCGTGGGCTGCGGTTGTCCGCGCGTTGCCGATGAGATCGTGGCGTGGTGTTGAGTCGAAAGTCGATGAACACTCAGACGATGGTGGCAAGCGAAGCAATCGAAGTTCGAAAACTCTGGCCACGCGGCGTGCGAGGTTAGGCGGTCCGCTGGCGAACTGCGAAGTTCAAGCTGGCTGGCGAGTTTCCGGGCCATTTGTAATTGGCCAACTAGCCACGCATCGAAATGAAAACTCGCTCCGCCGTGGCGAGTCTTGTCCTTGGCTTCGTCCCAGTGCGGCGGAAGATTGGCGAGGTACGCGCTGAATTCGAAACTTAGCCGCGGATGTCCCGCAGCAATCAGCTCATGCGTTACGTCGAACACTTCGCCCGTCGGGGACTGACGTGGCCCCACGTGGCAGTCGACGCAAACGGCGGCTCGCGCGGTTAGATCTTGCGTGTTGGTGAGACCCCAGCGGTCCGCCTTGTCCTCGGGCGTGTAATCTGCCCACCGCGAAGTCGCATGTTCCGTCAGCCACTTGCCCGCCGCCCCGTGACAAGATTCGCAACTGACTCCGTGACGCAGCGCTTCAGTTGGCGGGCGGATTGTGGACGTCGGCCCGGTAGTATCGGTGACGGCGGGTGTGGCATGGCAACCAATACAGCGCTGCTCAATCACGCTCCAGTAGTTGGCTTCGTATTCCGCGTTAGACATATTTCGGGAGGGCGAGGCTCCGGCCGAGCCGGTATTTCTTGCCGTTTGCGGCTCGGCGGGAGCCTCGCCCTCCCTAATGTCGGACAAATTCGGTACTAGCAGTTCGACCATCTGCGCCGACCGTTCGTTGAAGAGCACTTGGAACGCGCCCGCGTGAGGATCGTTTCGTGTCCAAAGTATGAACGATGTTTTCCACGCATCAGGGCTGCGCGTCACGGTATTGCCGTGACAACCGAATGTGGCACAACTACTCGACCCGACGAATTGAACACCTTCGGGCTCTTCCGCGCGGACCGTCATTCCGCAGGCGATCAGGAGCACGCAGGTAGTTGTCGGGAATCGCACAATGAATTTCCTATTTCGGTCGTCAGGTGAAATCACGGCAACCTCTCATCGAGACGGGACGAAATAATCCCGTGCGGCGGAGCGTCTGCGCCGTGATACCGGTGGCATTCGACGCAGTCGAACCGCGCTCGGCTTGGCGAGCCGCTCGCGGAGCTGGGTGAATGACATGTCAGGCAGACATCTCGCCCGGCGATCATCACGACGTCCTGATCTGGCGACCGGGCTGGCCGATCCACTGAACTTTGCGAAGGAAAGGCCTGCGCATGACATTCGACACACGCCATGGCCCGATGAGCCGCATGATCGAAGCGCGCGTGGCGCAACCAGACTTGCGGAATGTTCGCTGGTTGAACGTCCGGCAACGCGAAGTCGGTCGCCGATGCATCGGGCGTTTTGAATAAGTGGCATTTGGCGCAGGCGTTTGTTTCGCGCAGGAATCGTTCCGCCGCGGCGACTTTCGCGTCGACGTCTGCAGGGATCCCGGGCGACGAAAACTCTTCCGGCGACCTTCCGGGAATCGGTCGTCGAGGAACCAGCCGCGTCGCACTTTCGGCCAGTTTGCCGGACTTGGCGTCGTACACGTACCGCCCCAACAGAAACTCGCGGACTTCCTCCGGCTTCAGGTCGTGTTTGACTTCTTTGCCGGCGGCCGGTTCGTAGTTGAGATGGTGACACGCTCGGCAATTGTTCTCGAAACTCACAGGCAGCATGTACGCGCCGGACGAAGGAGCCTTGATATTCCCCGTCGCCGCCAAACGATTGTTGGTCACGTCCAGGCGGTGACACGAGGCGCAGTCGAGTTGCACCAGATATTCCCGATCGTTTTGTACTCCGCGCGGCTGATTGGGGTGACGGTACTGCTCGACAAACTCGGGCGGAAGGTCGGCCAGCGTCAGGAGCTTCTTTCCTTGCCCTTTCCGATCGGGAGCCGGGATGCCGGCGGTCATGTGCATGTGATGGTGGAACTTGACGTTGCCAGGGTCGGATGCCAAGGAACGGAAATCCGGGTGCGGTTCTTGCGCGGTGGTCGGCGCGGAAGTGTGGAACTTCGAGACGTCTGCAATCGCGGGTGATGTTATCGACGGTATGTCACTGCTGCGATGCATCGCGACGTTCTCGTGACAGCGCGTGCAATGGGCGTCGGCAGGACGAGCGATATCCGCGTCCCACCCGCGATGGTCCGTGTGGCAACTGGCACACGTCCGCGCGTCCGCTGCGATTTCGTTGTCATGATGCGGAGCTCCGAAGTGACACGTCTGACATTGTTTGTCCACCCGTCGGTGCATCGATGCTGCAGCGAGCGGATCTTGTTGCGACGGGAAAAGGCCGAACCGGACGAGCGGATTGGCGGCGTCGTCACGAATCGCGACGTAGTTGAGATGACATGCCGAGCAGTTGGCCTCCCAGGCCGCATGGACTTGGGCGACCGGGCCGTGCGAAAACGCCATGGCCCCATTGGTACTCATGACTACCCAAGCCGCATAACCGGCCGTCACCAGCGCCGCGACCACGGACAACGTCAGCTTCCACTTTTGGACCTTATCCAAGCCGTGTACATAGTCCAGCGGTATGCGAAGCGCCCGTTCCTTGGCCGATTCGTGATCTTGGTTGGCGAGAGTCATCGAACAAACCTATCCAATTCGCAACGCGTAAATCACGTGGATCGTCAGCAGGATTAGCAACGATATAGATAGCGGCAGATGCACCGCGAGCCAACTATGTAAGAGAAAATGTAAACGCTTTTGCAAGTTGAGGTCGCGGCATTTTTCGCAAAGTTGCTCCAAGGCGTTCACCGTCTCCTGGGCGTCTTCGCCGGCGCTAGCTCGTAGTGCAGAAAAGTAGTCGTGACTTCGGCGTTGACTTGCCAAGGGGCTGGGGAACCGACGCCTGCTTTCCAAGTACGGCCGCACGACCTGCTCATACGCTTGCCACAGCGCTTTTGAATTCGACAGTCGACGGGACTCGACACTTCCCCCCGCCGTTTTAGCCGCGATTGTGCCGATTCGGCGTTGCGCTCCAACGACTCGTGCTGCTGCAGTGCGATCCTCCGGTGGATCCACGTTTTCGGACGGGGCGGGAAGGAGAGACGTCGGGTCTCGAGATTGGCCGCAGCTCAAAAACACAATCCGCGCCGCCTCGTCCGCGTACTGACGCTTCACGAGGTCGATTTGCGAAAAGACCGTCTCTCCCGTTACATGCTCGAGCATCCAACGCGGCAGAATGTTCTGCATCAACAGGCCGAAGATGCCGCTGGCTATCACCAACACCAACACCCACATCAAGACCGCTGTGAACGTTCCGCCAAAACCG
>CAZFLF010000689.1:0-4492 GCA_964519825.1 uncultured Pirellulaceae bacterium
GTTCAGAGCGGTGACGAAGCCACTCACCTTGTCCCTCGCGGGGTCTTCGCTTTGCGCGACGTCGAAGAGACGCCCCAGCGTGTTCTTTACCGGGCCGTCATCCTCGCCATCGTGGAATCCTTCGGCATCGAGACAGACGACTTCGCCGCGGCTGGTGACATACCACAGTTTATTGCCTTCAACGTATGGGGCGCAGCAAATACCTTGCAGCGGCCAGTCATGTACGCGGCCAGTTGGCAGTTTCTCGCTAGAGTCCTGCCACTGGAATGCGCCATCTTTTTCTCCGAAGCACAACAGTACGCCCAAGTCGTAATCGGGCGAATATCGTTTCAGATATCCACCAGTGTTGTTGGTCCCCACATACACCCGACCATCCGCGATGACGGGATTGCCGTAAGTCTGGCTCCCCAGTCGTGCGACCCAGCGGATATTCTTTGAACCTTCTTTTTTCCACACCCCGGTCTTGCGATCGATCTGACCGATTGTCCATTTCGCGGGAATGTTTTGTGCGATCGGCGTGTTATTGCGGAAGCCCGATCCACCCCACTGCGCCCAGTCGCCCGCAACAATCTTCGCGTTCGCCGACTTATCGACGTGGGGAACTGCGTTGTCGCTTCCCGCCGGTTTCACTTCCGCAACGGCAGCGTCCGGTTTCTGGTCCTTGGCGGGTGGAGAAGGTCGAGCCGCTGCGGCCTGCGGTTCCGTCGGCTTCGTAGGGGCCGGTTCGGAGGCCGGAGCCGCGTCGGACTTCGCCGGTTCCGACTTTGGTTCGCTGTCATTCGGCTCGTCCTTCTTGGATTCGTCTTTCTTTGGTTCGTCTTTCGGATGGTTGGTGGGTTTTGCTTCTGGGGTTGCGGTTCCCGACGACGGATCGCCAGTTTCGACCAATGGTGCATCGCTGTTGGCCGTTTTGACGGACAAATCAACGGGAGCGGGTGTCCCAGCCTGCTGGCAACCTGAAATCAACGAAGTTGTCACGATCCCTAGCAGAAACGCCGTGAATAAAGCCGCAATCGTACGTGTTTGGTTCATCGAATATGTCTCCGATCCGTATTACGTGTTGGGTAGTACTTTAATATTGTCGAGGAAGATTTCCGCGTTGGTGGCATTGCCGAACAAGCCGGGACTACCGGTTGTGTTTGGGGACTCATCCTCCGTCGTAACCATCCAGGCTTCCGGCTCCTTCGCGTCTCGCGGCCAAATCTTCCCACGCAGTTGAGACTTGCCGTTATCGGTCGCGACTTGGAACTTCATCGTGTACCAAGTGTCCGGTTTCCAGGGAAAGTCGATCGACTTCTCGACGCGCAATTGCGCATCCCAACCGCGGATCTGCAGCTTCTGCTGCGTCCCCTGCAAGTCGCATGTATAGCCCTGAGCGATCAGCCCGATGTCAGGCATCAGATCACCGACAACGCTGCCGCGCACGTCGGCTTGGATCGTGTAATCGTGCAATTCCGGCTGTCCAAACCAGCAGCGGCTTTTCATGCCTAAGGGAATCGTGGTGATCTTGACCATCACCGTGTTGCCATCAGCCTTCCGAATGACGTGTCGATAGCGTGCGCCGACCCAGGTGACCGGAGCGTCCGTCAGCCCCTCAAAGTCGAATTGCCAAGGGAGCGGTGGAACGACGCGGACTCGTGATCGACCAGTCAAATCACCGACCTTGGCCGTCACGTAGGTTGCCACGTGCTTCGCCTCGGTGGGGGCGGTGAACGTGCCATCCGCTGCGATGGCGCCAGGGCCGTTGACCGCGAACGTGGCAGCCGTTTCTTTTAACAGCTGGCCAGAAGCGTTGAATACACGAACCTTGAATAGCTGCTTGCTATCGGGCTTAAGCAGCACCTCGGCCGGGATGACCTGCACGTGAGCTGCCTTGGGATCTTCCGACGACGATCTTTCTTGGGGTTCCGTCGGTAGCGGTGTCGCACCCGGCTTCTTGTTCTTGTCCGCCAAGCAGTACAAACAGTTCGTCGTCATGATGTAGACCTTGCCGTGCGACGCGATCGCCGAGGCGTGAATTTCCTCCCCCTGATCCAATTTGCCCTTGGCAATGATCTTCATTCCCGCCTTGTCATCCGGCTTCAAAATGGACCAGTAACCGTTTTGCTCGCCAAGGTAGATTTTTCCGTCCGCGAAGAGTGGGCTGGCTCGCATGATTCTGCCGAGCGCCTGCTTGCGGCCGATCATCGCACCCGTCTTGGCATCCAATACAAATGCCTTGGCCGAGTCGTCAAAACAATACAGCCGGCCATCGACATACACCGGGGAACTTTTGCCAACCATCAACTCGTCGACTCTCCAGATCTCACCAGACTTCGTGATGACTTTCCAGATTCCGCCGGATTTCGTGTCGTCACCCAACGAAGCACCATTAATGGCGGCCATCGCCCCCATCGTCGTGCCGGTTCTGTTCTCTTCGGCATGACCGGCAAAGACGGTATCTCCAACAACCACCGGAGACATGACCACGAATCGCGCGGAAAGCTGATATTCCCACAATGGCTTGCCGGTTCGTGGTTGAAATGCCCAAACAGATCCGTCCCCTGATCCGAAGACCATGGACTTTTGACCATTCAAAACGGTGACGGTCGGAGAGCTATAAGTTGTTTCCTTGGGGAACGGCGCCGTTCCATTCATCCACACGCAGTCTCCTGTGCGCTTGTCAAAGGCCAGGAATTGATGCCGCGGTCGGGCTTGATCGCCCCAGTTGATAACGACGCCGTTGATGATCACGAGGTCGTCACAGATCACGGGGAAATTGGTGCGCCCACCGTAAGTGCTAAGCAGTCCATATTCTTCGTGCAACGCTTTAGACCAAATCGTCTTACCGGTTTTGCCGTCCAGGCATTGAAAGAAGCCGCAAACGCCCAGGGCATAGACATTTCCCGTTTCAGGATCGCCGACAACGGCAGACCACCCAACGCGCGTGTCGGGAACGTCTGATAGCCAAACATTGAAGCGGTTCTCCCAAATTGTCTTGCCGGTATCCGGATTCAAGCAAACAACCCGCTCCCCTTCGCGCGGCGTGCCGGGTTCCGCGCGGGCCAGGAAGTACATTTTTCCGTTCATGACAATAGGAGTACTGCGACTGCCACAGTCGGGTCGCTTCCACAAGACGTTACTCCCTTCGCCCCCCGCGGGATCCCAATTGTCAATCAAACCGGTCTCGCGAGAGATACCGTTCTGTTCCGGCCCCCGCCAATAGGTCCAATCCAACGCGTCAACCGCAAAGGAACGTTGGGGAATAATGACTAAGAACAGAAGCAGCAGGCAGCCCTTGGTGATGTAACTGTTTTTGCTCATCGCGATTATCTCTGGCTCAAAGGTATCTCTGGCTCTCAGGCCATTTCACACGAAAAAACCGGAAACAACTAATCAAACCATTCATCTTCCGGGTCGAACTTGGGAAGTACGACGATTAACACTTTCATTTGTCCGATGGCCCGATGCCGCGTCCCGGGTCGAATCATGACACACATCCCGGGGTGCACCGGAATGGATTCGCCATCCAATTGCATCTGCGCGTTTGGACCGCACTCGAGAAAGAAATAAGTCTCTGTCAGGCGCCGGTGATAATGAATCCGAGCGTCATCGGAGATTTCTGTGACATGGATGGTACCGGGAAAATCCGCAACATCGGCGAACGCTCGCCGAGCGGTCCCACACGGACACGGCGTCCCCGGGATTTCGGCGAAATCGACCAATTCGTATCCACGTTGCTGGATCGTGACAGTCATCCGGAACAATCGGAATATTAGGTGGGATTCGGCGGATCACGGCCACTAACCAGTCTGGCGGCATGATCCGGCGGGAATGGCCCCTCCGTCCAGGATCGAAGTGTTGAACGAAAGTGACCAAAAAACTCGGGGTCATTCTAGACGTTAGGTTGGCGATTGACCACAACCGGTCGGGGCGGCCACCAACTTTTCGTTGTGTTCCGGTTGACCGGCAGATTGCAGCAGGCCTTCGCAACTGTAAATGTCATTGGCTGGAGTGGGAAAACTCGCTGTGATCGTCACATCTTTCGGCTGACTGCCGCATTTCCCGCCCGCAGATTTTCCACGTCTTACGCACGTTGTTATTTTGGATTCTCTTGCCACCTGGATTTGCGTAAGTCTTGTCGAGAAAAAAATTTCCGCACACTCAAGCCCCTTTCGAAAGGCCGCCGATACGGTAGGTGTCACAAGCAGTGGAGCGCGAGTGGCAACGCCGCGCAATGCTGTGCGTCAGTACCCACCGGAGCGGATAATTCGGGTCAAGGAATGACTCGACCGGCCCTGACGACGTTTCCCCACAAGGGTGTAACGCACCTTTCCGACAACCAGTTTCGAGAACGGATTCAGCAAGGTTCACCGAATTGAACGACGGCTCGAAAGCCGAAGGCGAACCCGCAATTCGCATTCGGCCTTCAACCCGCCCACGAGGCTGGCAGGGAAATGCGACGGCTCGATGGTCCATCCTATAGGAGACATGGCTCGATGAAGTGGAACGT
>CAZFLF010000690.1:0-4490 GCA_964519825.1 uncultured Pirellulaceae bacterium
CGCCATGCCGCTCACATCTGAATTCGAAATTTCTTTTTGCCATTTTCGCTAGGGCTTGTTCGAGGTGTTATCAGTCGTTGATCCGGGCTGGATGAGTGTGGTGGCCTCGTCCAGTTGAATCCGTGCAAAGAGCCAGGCCAGCCATTCATTTCCCGGATTCTCAGCGATCCGCGCTGGCATAATGCGCGGCGCCAAAGTGTCCCCTTTGGCTAACATTGCTCGCGCGTCATCTTTCTTTTCAAGCCTCCAATAGGCCAGCGCGAGCACCGCATAGGCGTGTCCATGCACATAATTGCCGGGGACTTGTAGTGGCTTTTGTGCCCATTCGACTGCCTCGGCGTAACGCCCCTGCCGATATTCAGAGAGCGCCTTGCAGTCTTGGAAAAAAGGCATGGCGTTCTGGTCTTCAATTCCTTGCGTGACCGTAGTGTCAGCTAAGTGGCCGATCACCTTTGAATCTGCTTCTGAAGCTGGAAGAAAGAGGCAAGCCTTCGCCACCTGGTCAGCAACGTAAAAGTTGGTTGTGTTGGCGAACGCTGTGAGAAGTCTCTTGCAGAGTTGTTCATATGCGGGGCGATTCTGGGTTTTGACGAGAAGCGCAGCCAGCATGGGAAAACGCGTGCTGTGGGAGGGTTGATGTTCGAACGCAAGAGCGGCATCGGTCGCAGCTGCCTGCCATTGACCACGACGTGCTTTGAGATCGACCCTGAGAGCCAAGAGGTTTGCGCTTGACGGCTGTTTGACGAATTCAGGAGTGAGCGCTTCATCCAGCAACTGTTCTGCGTCGCCAAACTTTTTCTGAGCCATGAGGACGCGGGTGACACTCTCCAATTGGGACAACGCTTGCGGACTCTCATTTCCCCCAAGTTTTCGCCACCCGGCCAGAGCTTTGCGATGCGCGCTTTCCGCCTCCTCCCACTTACCTTGGTCTTCAAGCGTCTGACCCAAACTGCCCAGCGAAAACAAAACCGCGGGGTTGTCCTCGCCCAGCAGCTTGCGTTGGATCGAGAGGGCTGCACTCGACACAGTATGCGCCTCTGTCAGGTTCCCTTGTTGTCGCATGCGATCGCCGAGTGAGGACAAAGTATTTGCTACGGCAGGATTCTCGTCGCCAAGAAGCTTCCGCTGCATCGCCAGGGCCTCTCGTTCCAACGATTCCGCCTCTTCCAATTTGCCCGTAAAGCCTAACGCGTAGGCAACGTCGGCGAGCGCCGCTGCCACCAACGCGTGCTCGTTTCCAAGCAGCCCCCGGCGCATGGCCAGAACGTCCCGCGCCTTCGCTTCGGATTCGGCCGCCTTGCCTTGGTCAGCGAGAACAACGCTTAAGTTATGGAGAGAATCCGCCACGTCCAAATGTTCGTTGCCGAATACATTTTGTCTGATTCCCAGCGCTTCCCGGATCAGCGATTCAGCCTCTGGAAACCTTCGTTGGTGCCGGTACACAGTGGCCAGATTATTGAGCGAAGTTGCCGCATCCGCATGCTCGTTGCCAAAGTGTCGCCGCCGGATGCGGAGCGCCTCTTGGTGTGTGCTTTCGGCCTCCGCCAAGTTACCTTCCTTCCACAGGGCGAGGCCCAGGTCGTTGAGCGACGCAGCCGCCTCCTTGCTTTCTGGACCGAAAAGCTGTCGGTTGATCGCCAGTGCTGCGCGATGCATGGCTTCAGCCCGATCATAATTCCCGATTTCGAAGTAGAGCCGACCTATGACGCTGCGCAGTTCGGCTTCGACGGCGGGTTGATTGGTCATCTCCCTGCCAACGCCTTCGGCCGTTCGATCCAGAATCCCGCGCAACATCGTGGTATCCTGGCCGAGAGCAACCGAAGGTCCTACACCCTCCAGCATGTTCTCGAGGAATTGCGTGACTTGTCGGCTCTTGACCGCTTCGGTTTGGGACTTTGCCTTGTCGGCCTCTGCTTGCTGTAGCGCAGCTCCCGCCTCACGATGCGCTTGCCGCTCCTTGGCGAGAGACGCCGAAACAATGATCAAACTTACGACAAATATCCCTGCGACTAAACCAATGCCGATAAACAGGAATTTATTGCGCAGCGCCGCCTTTTGAAGCTTGTAAAACTTGCTGGGGGGGCGCGCCGAAATGATTTCATTGGCCAGATAGCGCTGAACGTCGAGCGCTAAACCGTTCGCCGTTTCGTAACGGCGCGTACGGTCTTTCTCCAACGCTTTCATCACAATCCAGTCCAAGTCGCCGCTCACCTCCCGAATCAGCTTGGAAGGCTCGGCTTGACGATGCACGGATAGACTCGTCAAATCGGCCGCGATCATCGTGCTCAATCGGGCCGATGGACGAACAGGTTCCTGGTCACGAATCGCGCGTCGAACTTCATCAAGTCCTGCTTTAAGCAGTTCGCGGGTGTCAAAAGGCGTCGTGCTGGTCAACAACTCGTAAAGCAGTACGCCCAGACTGTAAATATCGCTGCGTGTGTCCACATCCACGCTGCTCAGCGCCGCCTGCTCTGGACTCATGTAAGCTGGGGTGCCGATCATCATATCGAACGCTGTGAACAGGGTTTTGTCAGTCAACCGCTGTCCGGTCGTTGCTTTGGCAATGCCAAAATCGATAACCTTAGGAAGCGCGTTTCCCTCGATCGAAGTGGTAATCAAAATATTGGACGGCTTGATGTCCCGGTGGATGACTCCTTTCTGATGCGCGTGCTGCACCGCGCCACAAACTTGGATGAACAAATCCAGACGCGCGATGGTCGGTAGTGAATTCTTGTCGCAGAAGTCGGTGATTTTGCTGCCCCGGACCAGCTCCATCACGAAATAAGGCCGACCGCTCTCGGTCATGCCCGCGTCGAAGATATGAGCGATGTTCGGATGGTCCATCAACGCCAACGCCTGTCGCTCAGCCTCAAAGCGGGCGATGACGCTTTTGGTGTCCATGCCCGCCTTAATCACCTTCAACGCGACGAGACGACGGACCGGCTCCTCCTGCTCGGCCATGTAAACGACCCCCCAGCCTCCTTGACCGATTTCTTGCAATAACTTGTAACGACCAACCCGGTCGCCCGGCTTTTCTCCCGCCACGGTCCCTTGGCTATTCGCTGCAGGCACTCCGACCGCGGGTTCTCCCAGGAAATCCCCCGCCTTCTCGTAACCCCGCAATATCGCCTCCACGCGGCGACGCAACTCGCCGTCTCCCGCGCAAGCACGGTTCAAATAGTCGGCACGCTCTGCCGTCGGAAGGCGGAGAGCCTCCGTGAAAACAACTACATCCCGGTCAGGAGCATCGTTCATTTCAACCATGAGAAGCCTTCCGCCGTTTTAGGGCAAAGGCAAATCACAAGAGCTGGACACAAACAACCACCATCAATATGCCAAATCGATCGAAGACCCGGATTGCGTCCTGTAAGACACAGCGTCTGCTGTCCGGGGATCGCGCAATCCGGTCGCCAACGACTACAGCCAACATAGAAAACGAGATTTGATCAAAAAAAGGCCAATAAAAATTCGCGCGGCGGCGCGCGGTTCCTGGTTTGGCTTCCTACCTCGTAGGCTGAAGTCTTAGAGTGATGACTTCTGCAAACTTCTGGGCCGCCGTGATGGGACGTTGGAAAGCCGGGGGTCAGATTTTGGGTTTTGGTTTTTCGCATCGCAAAAAACCAACCCCCCAAATCTGACCCCCAGTCTTCTCATATGCGCAGCGGCACCGCTGGGGCCGCCCAGCACCCAGCGGGTCTCGTGGAGCACGCCGAAGAGCGGCCTCATTTCAGCAGAGCAATAAATCCTGCCTGTTCGAAGTGGTGATCGCCGGTCAGCGCTTCCGTGAGGCCCTCGCGCTGCATCACGACGAAGGAGAGGCAGTCGGTCAACGACCACTGCTTGTCGGGGCGCTGCCGATACAAATCGATTCCGGCCTCAAGCAGGGCATCGCTGCAGGGCACGAGGGTCACGTTCGGCTCGGCACGCAGCGTGTCTATCAGCAATGCGAACGAGGGGCGGTTCGATGGGTGCGATAGTCCATCGCCCACCTCGGTCAATACCCATGCCGTCGTCAGCATCCGCCCCTGGAAGGATCTCAAATATGCTGTCACCCGTGCATGGGCTGGATCCTTGTCATTGACCAGAGCGAAGAAGTAGAAGGAGTCGGCGAAGACGGTCTTCATCGCTTCGGCGTGCCATGAAGGTAATGGTCGTGCTGGGTCGAAAAGTCTTCGGGCAAATCCTTGGCGCTGCCCGCGAGCTTGAGCAGACTGAGGAGTGTCGGCTTTAGTTCGGCCGTCGGCAGCGGTGTCACGGCCACCTCAACCCGCGTTCCGTCGGGCAATGATGGCGGCTCGTCCAGTACGATGGCGCCGTTCACCACGGTTCCTTGTAGCGTCATAGCGGCAGCTCCCTTCGTCGGCAAGTTCCAATTTTCCAGCACGCTGCAGCATTATACTACACGAATCGTGCAGTTGGTTTTTCGCATCGCAAGAAACCAAAAAACCAAATCTGAGAAAGCGCCGGGATAAACCGGCTTGGAGTCGAGA